>NZ_JBVIGV010000002.1:166550-279085 GCF_055570615.1 Streptomyces sp. NPDC031121 | reverse complement strand
CCTCCCTCCCCCCCCCCCCCCCCCCTCTACCCCCCCCCCCCCCCCCCCCCCCCCCCCCCCCCCCCCCCCCCCCCCCCCCCCCCCACGCCTGTGCCCGGCGGGTCAGGGATGCGGGACGATCGCGGTCGGGGCGGCCGACCGGTGGAGCAGGCCGCGGGTGACGGGACCCACCCGGGCACCGGCGGGACCGCCCTGCCGACGGTGTCCGACGACCACCAGCGTGGCGTCGGCCGAAGCGTCGACGAGGTGGTCGACCGGGCGGCCGATCACGCACTCCGCCGTGACGGGAACGGCGGGGAACCTCTCCCGCCACGGCCGCAGGACCTCGCCGAGCGCGACGGGCTCGAAGGAGCGCGCGCCGCCGGCACCACCGGCCGGTGCGGGCCCCGGGACGCTCCAGCCGTACACGATGTGCAGCGCCGCCCCGCGCGAGGCCGCCGCCTCGAACCCGTACCGGAGGACCGCGTCGTCGGCCCGGGAGACGTCGAGGCCCAGTACGACGTCCTGCCGGGCGCGGACCGTCCCGCGACCGCACCCCGCCTCCTCCGGTACCGCCGCTCCCCCCGGGCCCCGCCGGCCCGGGACGACGACGACCGGGCACCGGGTGCGGGCCAGCAGGGCCGTGGCCGCGGGGAGGCCCGCCGGACCGCCGGACGTGCTCGGCGCCGTGGCGCCCACCACGAGCACGGCGGCGTCGCCGGCGGACGCCCGCACGCCGTCCCGGGCCGCGCCGGCACCGGCCTTGGGGAGGTGGACGACGCGCAGGGGGAGGCCGCGCAGGCCGGCCTCTTCCGCGGCCCAGTCGACGGCGCCCTGCGACTCCGCCGACTCGTCGAGCCACGCAACGACGGATCGAGACATACGGTTCCCTCCGAGGGTGGAAGATCAGGCGGCGCCGGGGAGCGGACCGCCCGGCATTGGCTAGGTGCGCGGCGTGATGAGGCCGTAGTGGCCGTCGTACCGGTGGTACAGGACGCTGCCCCGGCCGGTGTCCGTGTCGAGGAAGAACACGAACGGCAGGCCCGTGAGCTCCAGTCGCGTCCGCGCCTCCGCGAGGCTCGTCCGGGGGACCGGGCCCGTACTCGTCTCCCAGCACGGCTCACTCGCCACGGGCGCGCCCGTCCCGCCCGCCGAGGAGACCCGGTGGTGGCCGGTGCGGGCGTCGCGGTACACGATGCTGTCGGCCCCGGTGGCGGAGTCGGTGAAGAGGTGGAAGTCGTAGTCCATGGCCTCCAGGTCGAAGATCGCGTCCTCGGGCGTCTGGGAGGCCAGGCCGAACGACTTGTGGCGCACGATGCGCCGCTCGTCCGCGGGCACGTGGTGCCGGTGCGGGCGGTGCTCGTCCCCGTCCCGTACCGCCGCCGGGGCGGGGCGGCGGCGGGCCCGGGCCAGCCGGGCGGTGAGGCGGGCCTGGAGCAGGTCGACGGCCTCGTGCATGGTGGCCGCCGCCACATGGGCCCGGACCGGCCGTCCGTTCACGTTCACCACGGCCTGCGCCGAGGAGGCTCGGACGATCGCCGGGTTCGCTGCCTGCACGAGCTTCACGCGGGCCGCCAGAACGGGCTCGCCCACGTGCTCCAGTACGGCGAGCAGCTTCTGCGACGCGTAGCGGTCCGCGCCCCGGGGTACGCGGCCGCGCCGCTCCACCAGCACGTCGGGGGCCGGGGCGGTCTTGATCGGGTTCATCTGCGATCCCTCCTTGATCGCCTCCAGCCTGGCGCCGCCCGCGGTGCGGGGGCAGGGGCCGACCGGCCCTGTCCGGGCACCGGCGGTCCCTCGCCGCAGACTTGGCCGACGGATTCGGGCCGCATCCCTCTCCGGTCCGGGACCACCGCCCGCAAAGGCTGGATAGGCTGGGGCCGTACAGAGCGTGATGTTCGGAGGAGGTCCTGTGGGTGTGGAGGAGCCGTTGTCGCGGATGCCTCAGATGCGGCTGGACGAGCTGCTGGAGGAGCTGCAGGCGCGCATCAACGCGGCTCGCGGGACCCGGGACCGGGTCCACAGCCTCCTGGAAGCCGTGGTCTCGGTGGGCCGCGAACTCGACCTGGCGCAGGTGCTGCGCCGCATCGTCGAGGCCGCCGCCCAACTCGTGGACGCCCGCTACGGGGCGCTGGGGGTCATCGGGCCGGACGGCCGGACGCTGTCGCAGTTCCTGACCACCGGGCTCACGCAGGAGGAGATCGCGCGGATCGGCCCGCTGCCGGCCGGGCACGGGCTGCTCGGCGAGATCATCCACAACCCCGAACCGCTGCGGCTGCGCGATCTCGGCGCCCACGAGGCGTCGTACGGCTTCCCGCCGCACCACCCGCCGATGCGTACGTTCCTGGGCGTGCCCATCCGCGTGCGCGACCAGGTCTTCGGCAACCTCTACCTGACCGACAAGCGGGGCGGCCAGGACTTCGACGCCGAGGACGAGTCGGTGATCGCCACCCTCTCCGTCGCCGCCGGCGTGGCCATCGACAACGCCCGGCTGTACGAGAACTCGCAGCGCCAGCAGCGGTGGCTCCAGGCCAACGCGGAGATCACCAACAGCCTCCTGTCCGGCAGCCCCAGGCTCGCCGTCCTCGAACTGATCGCCCGACGTGCACAGGAGATCACCGGGACGCTCCTCGCGGACGTGTCGGTTCCGGTGCCCGGAACCGGCGACCTGGTGGTGGAGCTGGCGATCGGGGCGGAGGACGATCCCCGGCAGGGCCTGGTGGTACCCGTCGACGGCACTCTGTCCGGCGCCGCCTACACGTCCGGCAGCCCCGTCACCTCGGCCTCACTGGCCGAGGACACGCAGTACCACGCCGGCCTTCGGCGGTTCGAGGATCTGGGACCGGCCGTGGCGGTGCCCCTGGGCACGGGAGCCGAGGGCACCCGCGGCGTCCTGCTGCTGGCGCGCACCGCGGACGGCGCGGTCTTCACGGACGAGGAGCTCGACCCCCTGCTCGCCTTCGCGGGCCAGGCCGCCCTCGCGCTGGAACTGGCCGAACGCCGGCACGACGCCGAGCAGGTGGCGCTGCTGGAGGACCGCGACCGCATCGCCCGCGACCTCCACGACCTGGCGATCCAGCGGCTCTTCGCGACCGGCATGACCCTCCAGAGCGCGGCACGGCTGGTCGAGCACAAGGGGGCCGCCGAGCGGGTAGAGCGGGCCGTCGCCGACCTGGACGAAACGATCAAGATCATCCGCTCGACGATCTTCGGCCTGCGGGCCCGCGACGAGGACGCGGGGCCCAGCCTGCGCGCCCAGGTCGCCCGTGCCGTCGGCGAGGCCGCCTCGGCCCTCGGCTACCCGCCGCGGCTCAGCATGGAGGGCCTGCTCGACACCGACGTGCCGACGCAGGTGGCGGACCACGTCATGGCGGCGCTCACGGAAACGCTCAGCAACGCGGCCCGGCACGCGCACGCCACGCGCGTGGAGGTCAACGTCCAGGCCACCGCCGAGGAGGTCATCCTCACCGTGGCCGACAACGGCAGGGGCATCCCCGAAGGCGGTCGGCGCAGCGGCCTCGGGAATCTGGAGGAGCGGGCGCGCGCGGTCGGCGGAACGTTCGTCGTCGAAGGCCCGGAGACGGGCGGCGCCCGCCTCGTGTGGCGGGCCCCCCTGGCCGCCGCCGGCGGCGTGTGACCCCGGCTGCCGTGCCGCCCCCGGATCAGTCGGAGGGCGGCACGGCAGCGGCCCCGCCGGGGGCGCCTGCGGCCGCGGGCGAGGCCGCGACCAGCGGGTCGGGCAGCAGCAGGAAACCGGTGACGATGTCGGGCCGGATGCGCAGGGCGTGGTCCATGACCCCCGCCACCCAGGGCCGGAGCACGAACCGGTAGCGGTCCAGCAGGCCGGGATCCGTCACCAGGCGTGCGTATCCCGTGACGACCACGCTCCAGCCCGTGCGGGAGTCCGTGTCGATCGCGTCCGCCTCGTACGCCACGACCAGGCCCGGGCCCTCGGCGGGAGAGGTCAGGGAGGCGAGCGTCGTACCGTCGTGGATGCCGACGACGAGATCGTCGCCGTCGAGGCAGTGGTTGACGGGGCGGACGGCGGGCAGCGCCTGGTGCGTGAACACGATCCGCCCCAGCGGGACGCTCCCCAGCAGCCGCAGCGCCTCGGTCCGCGACAGAGGCGCCGGATACCGCGGCGCCGCCTCGCGGCGAACCCCCGCGTCCCGCGCGTGGTCGTTCATCGTGCGCACCCTTCACTGCGACTGTGAGGCCTGATCCTCCCGGTCCTGACACCCAGCGTTTCCGTATCCGCCTCCCCGTACCAGGGCCGAACGGACCTTTCGACAGGCCCCCCGACCGCCCGTGCCCGTCGGGCCGTCCCGCCCCTCACGCGAACGTGCACGGGATCGCGCGGTCCACCCCCAGGACGCGCAGGACCGTACCCGGCAGGCGGGGGACGCGGCGCAGGCTGAGCCGGCCCCCGCCGGTGGCGCACCGCCGCTGCAGACGCAGGAAGAGCTCCGCCCCGGCTGCGTCGCAGAAGGTGAGGCCGGCCAGGTCCACGACGACGTCTATGCCGTCGCGCGCCGTCGCCGACATCAACTCCGGCTCGATCCGCGTGGCGGTGTCCAGGTCGAGCTCACCGGCGAGAGCCAGAGCCGTCGACCCGTTGTCCTGCACCTGCGCCGTCAGCCTGATGGGGGTGGTGGTCATGGACTGCCTTCCTTGGCTCAAGGGGCGGAAGATACGTCGCCCACCTCGAAAGCCCACCACCCGGCCGCGGGAGCGGAACAGGTCCGCAGGCCCCCGGCGGAGGGCCGAAGGTCCCTCCCGGCCGTCCACGACGGGACTGCCGCGCGGCTGCGCGGCACAGCACCGGCCGGCCGCCGGATCCGCGCCGTCCCGCAGATCCCGCCCCGGCCCGCCAGGGCCGCAGGTCCCGATCCGGCGGGCCGCCCCGTCCGCGCCGACCCGTGACCGGTCGGGCCGCGGGCCGGGACCGTTGCCGCCCCGTGGCCGGCTCCCGCCGATGACAAGGTTCATGACATCGCTGCGCACCGCACGGCACCAGGGCACCAGCCCGCCGGACAGGGCCGCGCGGCCCCCGATTCCACGCCCCGGAGGACACCATGCCCTTTCACGTCGCGTCCGAGACCGGTCGGCTCAGGCAGGTCGTCCTGCACAGGCCCGACCTGGAACTCAAGCGGCTCACGCCCGGCAACAAGGACGCGCTCCTCTTCGACGACGTGCTGTGGGTCAAGAGGGCCAGGGAGGAGCACGACGCGTTCGCCGACACCCTCCGCGACCGCGGCGTCCGAGTCCACCTCCTCGCGGATCTCCTGACCGAGACCCTGGCGCTTCCGGCCGCGAGGTCGCTCGTGCTGGAGCGGGTCTTCGACCCCCGGGAGTTCGGGCCGCTGGCGACCGACCGCATCCACGCCTTCTTCGACACCCTGGAGCCGGCCGAACTGGTCGCCTGCCTCATCGGAGGCGTGACCAAGCGGGAACTCCTCGGCCGTACGGGCAGTTTGACCAGCGTACGGCTGCACGCGGCGGCTCCCGACGACTTCGTCCTCGCCCCGCTGCCCAACCACCTCTTCACCCGTGACACCTCCTGCTGGGTGTACGACGGGGTGAGCGTCAACCCCATGAAGAAGAGGGCGCGGCGCCGCGAGACCGTCCACTTCGAAGCGATCTACCGGCACCACCCGCTGTTCGAGAAGGGCGAGTTCCACCGGTGGTCGGACGGCCAGGCCGGCTACCCGGCCACCATCGAGGGTGGCGACGTCCTGGTCATCGGCAACGGCGCCGTACTGGTCGGCCTGAGCGAGCGCACCACGCCCCAGGCCGTGGAGAACCTGGCGCTCAGGATGTTCGCCGAGGGCTCCGCCCGCCGTGTCGTGGCACTCGACCTCCCCAAGAGCCGCAGCTTCATGCACCTCGACACCGTGATGACGATGGTCAGCGGGGACACGTTCACCCGGTACGCCGGACTCGGCGCGCTCCCCGCTTCCACGATCGAACCCGGCCCCGACGGGCAGGGACTGAAGATCACCGAGCACGCGCCCGGCGACATGGACCAGGCCATCGCCGAGGCCCTGGGCCTCGACTCGATCCGGGTGCTCGCACCGAGTCAGGACGTCCGCTCGGCGGAGCGGGAGCAGTGGGACGACGGCTGCAACGTCCTGGCCGTGGAACCCGGCGTGGTCGTCGCCTACGAGCGCAACGTCACCACCAACACCCACCTGCGCAAGAACGGGATCGAAGTCATCACCATCCGCGGCAGCGAGCTCGGCCGGGGCCGCGGCGGCCCCCGCTGCATGAGCTGCCCCATCGAGCGCGACGCCGCCTGACCGCGGCCCGTTCCGCACCCCTCTCTTCCTCTCCCCTCCCTTTCCTTCCTTCCTTCCGAGCCGACCAGGAGTCGCCATGCCCGGCACGCTGCGCCACCGCCCGTTCCTCAAGGAGCTCGACCTCACCGCCGACGAATTCCGACACCTGCTGGAGCTGTCCGCCCGGCTCAAGGCCGCCCGCTCCGCCGGAAAGGCAGAACCGCACCTGCGCGGCAAGAACATCGCCGTCATCTTCGAGAAGACGTCCACGCGCACCCGCTGCGCCTTCGAGGTCGCCGCCCACCAGGAGGGCGCGCACGTCACCTACCTGGACCCCGCCGGCTCCCAGCTCGGCCACAAGGAGTCCGTCAAGGACACGGCCCGTGTCCTCGGCCGCTACTACGACGGCATCGAGTACCGGGGCAGCGACCAGAGCGTGGTCGAGCAGCTGGCCCGGCACGCCGGCGTCCCCGTGTGGAACGGGCTCACCGACCAGTGGCACCCCACCCAGTCGCTCGCGGACGTGCTCACCATGTGGGAGCACACCGACAAGCCCCTGGACCAGGTGTCCTTCGCGTATCTCGGCGACGCCCGCAACAACGTCGGCAACTCCCTGCTGATCACCGCGGCCATGCTCGGCATGGACGTCCGCATGGTCGGGCCGCGCTCCCTGCACAACGCGCCCGACGTGGTGGAGGAGGCCCTCCGCATCGCCGCCTCCACCGGAGCACGCGTCACCGTGACCGAGGACGTGGCCGAGGGCGTGGCCGGGGTCGACTTCGTCTACACGGACGTGTGGCTGTCCATGGGCGAGCCGGCGGAGCTGTGGGACGAGCGGATCGCCCTGCTGAAGCCCTACCAGGTCACCACCGACGTCCTCAGGGCCAGCGGCAACCCCAGGGTCAAGTTCATGCACTGCCTGCCGGCCTTCCACGACAGCGACACCACCGTCGGGGCGAAGATCGCCGCGCGGACCGGCATGACGGCCATGGAGGTGACGGACGAGGTGTTCGAGTCGCCCCACTCCATCGTCTTCGACCAGGCGGAGAACCGGCTGCACACCATCAAGGCCGTCCTCGTCGCGACCCTCGCCGACTGACCGGACCCGGGAGACCCTCATGCGTGTCGTCGTCGCCCTGGGTGGCAACGCCCTCCTCCGCCGCACCGAACGCCCGGACGCCTCCGTCCAACTGGCAAACGTCCGCACGGCCGTCGCCGCACTGGCGCCCCTGGCCCAAGACCACGAACTCGTCATCACCCACGGCAACGGCCCCCAGGTGGGCGTACTCGCCCTCCAGAGCGCGGCCGACCACTCCCTGAGCAGCCCCTACCCGTTCGACGTCCTCGGAGCGGAGACCCAGGGCATGATCGGCTACTGGCTGCTGCAATCCCTGCAGAACGCCCTGCCCGGCCGGCAGGTCTGCGCCCTGCTGAACCAGACCCTCGTGTCCGCCGCCGACCCCGCCTTCGAGGACCCCCGGAAGTTCGTCGGCCCGGTCTACGAGCGGGCACAGGCCGAACGGCTCGCCGCCGCGCACGGCTGGACGGTCCGCCAGGACGGCCCGCACTTCCGGCGCGTCGTCCCCTCGCCCCGCCCCCAACGCGTCGTCGAAACCCGGTTGATCCGCCTGCTGCTGGAGTCCGGGGCCGTGGCCGTCTGCGCCGGCGGCGGGGGAGTACCCGTGATCCGGGACGACGATGGGCGGCTCACCGGGGTCGAGGCCGTCGTGGACAAGGACCTGACGGCAGCCCTGCTGGCCGAGGCGCTCGACGCCGACGCACTGCTCCTGCTCACCGACGTACCCCACGTCGAACTCGGACACGGCACCCCCGAGGCGACACCGATCGGCCGCACCACACCCGCCTTCCTGCGCTCGCACCGCTTCCCGGCGGGATCGATGGGACCCAAGGTCGACGCCGTGTGCCGCTTCGTCGAACTGACCGGCGGCACGGCCGCCATCGGCGCCCTCGAAGACGCCCGAGCCATCCTCGACGGTGCCGCCGGCACCGTCGTCACCCCCGGCGGCCGCCCCGCGCAGCTCCGCTCCGACACCCCCCAGGACAGATGAGATGACGACCAGCAGCCCGCCCGGAGCGACCACCTCCGCCGAAGCGGCGTTCACGGCGGACGAGCCCCGAGACCCGGCCCGCCGCTTCCGCTTCCCCTCGGCCTTCACCGTACTGATCGCCGTCACCGTCGCCGTGTGGGCGCTCACCTTCGTCATACCCGCCGGCCGCTACGACACGGAGGACGGCAGCCCCGTCCCCGGCACGTACCACCCCGTGGAGGTGTCGACAGGCTTCTGGGACCGGCTGAAGGACCTGTTCCTGTCACCGGTCAACGGCCTGTACGGGGTGACGGACGCGGAAACCGGCCTCACGGCCCCCGGCGCCGACGGGGCGTTCGCGGGCGCGGCGGGCGTGTTCCTCTTCATCCTCGCGGTCGGCGCGTTCATCACCGCCACCGTGCGCACCGGGGCCCTCACCGCGGGCGTCGCACGGCTCGCGCACCGCCTCCGGAGCCACCGGACGCTGCTGCTCGTGGTGCTCGTCACCGTGTTCTCCCTCGGCGGCACCACCTACGGCATGGCGGAGGAGACGCTCGGCTTCTACGGGCTCATGGTCCCGCTCATGCTCAGGCTCGGCTACGACCGGATGGTGGCCGCGGCCGTCATCATGGTCGGCGCCGGCGTCGGCACCCTCGCCTCCACGGTGAACCCGTTCGCCACCGGCGTCGCGTCCGCCGGCGCGGGCATCGGCACCGGGGACGGCATCCTGCTGCGGCTGGCGATGTGGGCCTGTGTCACGGCGATCGCGGCAGCCCACATCGTCCGGTACGCCCGGCGGGTCCTCGACGACCCCGCGCGGTCCCTGGCACCCGCCACCGACGACGACCGCCTGCTCGCGGGCGGGGACGAGCAGGCGGAGGCCCTCTCCGGCCGCCGGCGGCTGGTCCTCGGCCTCTTCGCCGGCACCTTCCTGTTCATGATCTTCGCGGTGGTCCCGTGGGCGGACCTGCACATCACCTTCCTGCCCACCCTCGGCTGGTACTTCCCCGAACTCGCCGCCCTGTTCCTCGTCGCCGCGATCCTCGTCGGGCTCGTCGGCGGACTCGGCGAGAAGGGCACGGCCGGCGCCGTCACCGAAGGGGCCGGTGACTTCGTCGGAGCGGCGATGACCGTCATGCTGGCGCGCGGGGTGACCGTCATCATGAACAACGCGGCCGTGACCGACACCGTCCTCGACGCCCTGCACAGCGCATTGTCCGGCACCTCGTCCGGTGTCTTCGGCGCCCTGATGTTCCTCGTCAACATCCCCCTGGCCTTCCTGGTGCCGTCCTCCTCCGGCCACGCCGCGCTCGCCATGCCGATCCTCGCGCCGCTGGCCGACTTCGCGGGCGTCGGCCGCGCCCTGGCGGTCACCGGCTACCAGTCCGCCTCCGGGTGGGTGAACCTGGTCACCCCGACCTCCGCCGTCGTCATGGGCGGGCTGGCACTGGCCAAGGTCGGCTACGACCGGTACCTGCGCTTCGTCGCGCCCCTGATGGGCATCCTGTTCGCGGTCGTGTGCGGATTCCTGGTCCTGGGCGCCCTGGCCGGCTGAACGGGCGGGGGCGAGGGAGGGCCGGTCGGCCCTACCCCCTCGCCCCCGCCGCGGGGACGATGGACCCATGTTCGGGAACAATGCCTTTCGCGCGCTCGGCCGGCAGGAGAGCCTGCGCCTGCTCGCCCGGGTGCCGGTGGGCCGTGTGGTCTATACCAGTCAGGCGCTACCTGCGGTCCTGCCCCTGAACTTCTTCCTGGACACGGACGCTTCCGTGCTGCTGCGGACCTCACCGGACTCGGACCTCGTACGCGCCGTCAACGGCGCTGTCGTCGCTTTCCAGGCGGACGAGTTCGACGCGGCAACCCGGTCCGGCTGGAGCGTGGTCGTCACCGGCCGGGCCACCGTGGTGACCGACTCCGCCGAGCACGAGCGGCTGGCGCAGGCCGGCCCCGCGCCGTGGATGCCGCTGCGGGAGGCCGTGTTCGTGCGGATCGCATCCGAGATGGTCACCGGCCGCGAGCTCAGCGCGGCCGGCGTCGGCCCGCGGCTTGCGGACCGCAGCCGGCCGCGCTGAGCTCGCGGCCGGCTGCACGGCGTCAGCCTGCCGCCCCTTTCCCCGGATGGGAGGCGCGCGGCTCCAGCGCGGAACCGGCCCCGCGAGCCGGGAGCGCGCGCGGCGTGCGGCCGCCGTCCGGGCCGTACCCGAAGCGGATCAGCAGCTGCGGGCGGCAACGCCGCCGCGAACCGGCCGCGGCGGCCCGCAGGTCCGGCCATTCCATGGCCTGGTGCAGCATCGAGGTCCGCACCCCGTGGACGGTCGCCGTGAGCAGCGCGCGCTGGAGTGACTGACCCGCCCGCAGCCAGTCCCGGCGCCGGTCGTCGGGCGTCCAGAGCAGCGCCACCTGCGCGTGGCGTTCGAAGCGCAGGGCGGGCAGATGCGGCAGGGGCAGCGGCCCGGTGAAATCCCGCACCGGTATGCGCCCGGAGGCGTCCTGCGCGCCCAGTGCGGTGACCGGAATGCCGTAGGCGGTGTCCGCCCCCGGGGCGGTGATCCAGGTGCGCGCCTCGGCCATGCGGCCCGGGTGGCCCGCGTTGCGGTCCTCGGCGGCCTGGGTCAGCCGCAGCAGGCGCCGCGTCTCCGGGATGCCCGGGACCTCCAGCCGTGCGCCCTCGGCACGCGCGGCCCCGACCATGTCGGCCACGACCGCGTCCGGCACCGGGCGGCCGGTGAAGGGCATCCGGCTGGTGTGGCGGCGCTCCACGGCCTCGTACAGGTCCCCCAGGGGCGGGCACGGGCCGGCTCCTGCGGGTTCGGCCAGCTGCACGGTGGCCAGCAGCGCGGGATCGGCCGCATCGGGCAGCAGCCGTACACGGGCATCCCAGCCCAGGTGTGCCGCCGCCACACGGAGATTGAAGACGGCCGCACCCGCGGCCAGACACCCGGCACGGTCCTGGGGATCGGCCAGCGGCAGTCGCCGGCCCCGCTCGGCGCGGACCTCGACCGACCGGATGTCCGGGGCCAGGCCGAACCGCCAGGGCTGGGTGTTGTGCATCGACGGCGCTGCCACCGCCGCGGCCAGCAGGGCATGGACGGCTGCGGCGTCGACGTGTCGGGTCGTCATGGCGGCTCCCTCGGCGAGGCACTTCTCCGGTGCCGTCCATGCTGCGCTGCCCGCCCACCGCGGAGCAGGGGTGATCGGCCCCGATCGGCGGGCCGTCCGGCCTCGCCCGCCGGGCGGCGCCGGACGGTGCGGGCAGGTGCCGGCAGCGGACGGTCCGCGGCCTGTTCGCCCTCCAACCGCGGCCGGAGGCCATCGCGGGAGCACTGCTGCTGTTCCGGCTGCACGCCCTGACCGCGTTCCTGCTCTTCGCCACCTGGCTCTTCACCCGCCTCGGCCACGTGGGGAGCGCCCCCGTCGGCTACCTGGTCCGGACCTCCCTGGTCCACCGGCGGCGCACCGCACCGGCGGCGGCCCCGACGTCCGCGGAAGCGGCCGCCAGGCCGCGACCGGGGAGCCGCGGCGGCCCGGCTCCTGCTGGAGCCGGGCCGTTCGGGGGTTCGTCAGGCGAGGGCGAGGAAGAGCTTCTCCAGCTCCGCCTCGGTCATGGGGGCCCGGTCCGGGTCGGCTTCGGCCATGCACTGGCGCATGCCGCTGGCGACGATCTTGAAGCCGGCGCGGTCCAGGGCCTTGGAGACGGCGGCGAGCTGGGTGACGACGTCCTTGCAGTCGCGGCCGGCCTCGATCATGGCGATGACGCCGGCGAGCTGTCCCTGGGCGCGGCGCAGCCGGTTGAGGACCGAGCTGACCGCGTCGTCATCGACTTTCACCAGTTGCCTCCAGGCGTCGTGCGTTCTCTCTCCAGGGTACCCCAGGGGGTATGGGGGGTCGGTGGTCAGGCCGCCCGGAGTGCGGCGAGGGTGGCGGAGAGGTCTCCCCGGTGGGGGCGGTTGTGGGGGAGTTTGGCGAGGAGGGCCGCCATGCCGCAGGTGTCGGTCAGGGCCGAGTAGACCAGGCCGCCGGCGATACCCGCGGAGGCGAGGCGGAAGGCGGGGCGCAGGCGGCCCAGCGCGAGGCCGGCCAGGACGACGGCGCCGGCCGTGAGGCGGACCTGGCGCTCCATGGCCCAGGCGGTGCGCCGGGTCCCGCCGGGGTGGTGGAGGGTGTGGCCGTCGGCTGCCCAGGCCGCCGTGCCGCCGGTGAGGGTGGCGGTGGTGATGCCGTGGGCGGCGAGGGTGCGGCAGGCGCTCTCGGAGCGGGCGCCGGAGGCGCAGACGACGAGGAGGTCGCCGCGCCGGGCCGCGTGGCGGATGTCGGGGAGCGCCCGGTCGAGGTGGTCGAGGGGGATGTTGAGGGCGCCGGGGAGGTGGCCGGTGGCGTACTCGCCGGGGGTCCGGACGTCCAGGACGATCAGTTCGTGGAGGCGGGCGCGGGCCTCGCCGGTGTCGAGGGCGGGGGGAGTGGACATGGGTTGGTGTTCCTTGCTTCTTCTCGGTGGTGCCCGGTGGGGGCGGCCCGCGGGGCGGGCCGGGGCCGGGCCGGTCAGCGGAGGGAGTCGACGAGCATGAGGGCGGCGACAGCGAGGAGCGCGAGCGCGAAGACCCGCTGCAGGGCGGATCCGGAGACCTTGGCGGCGAGGCGCCGTCCGTCCCACGCTCCGAGCATCGCCGCTCCGGCGAAGGGGGCGACCACCGCCCAGTGGAGCGGCGCTTGGGTGCCGGCCCGTGCGGCGAGCGCGGCCAGGGAGTTGACCGTGACGACCAGGAGGCTGGTGCCCACGGCGGCGCGCATGCGCAGTCCGAGGACGGAGACGAGGGCGGGGACGGCGAGGAAGCCCCCGCCGACGCCGAGGAACCCGGTGAGCGCGCCGAGTCCGGCACCCGCGCCGGCGGCCCGCGCGGGCCGCACGGGCGCGAGGGGCGGGGCGGGGCCGGAGGGCCGGAGCATCGCGATGGCCGCGACGGCCGCGATCACCGCGAACGCCGCGGTGAGCAGCGCCGCGGGCAGCCGGGCGGACAGGGTGCCCGCCGCGACCGCGGGCAGGATGCCGGCCGCGGCGAACAGCGCGCCGGTCTTCCAGCGGACGTTGCCTGCGGCGGCATGGGTGGCGAGGGCGGTCGCGGAGGTCGCGCTGACGATGATCAGGGAGGCCGTGGCGGCCGCGGCCGGGGTGAAGCCGAGGAGGTAGATCAGGACGGGAACGGCCAGGACGCTGCCGCCGCCTCCCAGCGCCCCGAGGGCCAGGCCGATGACGGCCCCGGCGGCGAGGGCGAGGACGAGGGTGCTCACGCTGTCCGGCCGCGGCTTCCGCGGGCGCCCGTGACCGGCAGCCCGGCCGACGCCCAGGCGCTCATGCCGCCCTCGACGTCGACGGCTTCCGCTCCGCGGCCGGCGAGGAGCCCGGCGGCCTGCTGTGATCGCCGCCCCGAGCGGCAGATCACCACCAGGGGCCGGCCCTGGGCCGCGGCGGGCAGGCCGGCACCGGCGGCCAGCCGGGAGAGCGGCACGTGCACGGCGCCGGGGGCGTGGCCGGCGTCCCACTCGGCGTCCTCACGCACGTCGAGGAGGACGGCGTCGCCGTCGGTGGTGCGCCGGTGCGCCTCATCGGGGGTGAGGCGGGCGGGGGTGCGGCGGAGGAGGGGCATCGGTGTTCCTTCCGGTGTCCCGGTGGCAGCCGGGAGGGTCGTGGTTCAGCCGGCGGTGCCGGAGGTGAGGGGCAGTCCGGCGTCGGCGGCGGCCTCGAAGGAGTCGTCCACCGCGACGACGTCGCGGCCTGCGGCGTCCAGCAGGGAGGCGGCGATGGCCGCCCGCATGCCGCCCGCGCAGTGCACCCACACCCGTCCGGCCGGCACGTCGGCCAGGCGGCGGTGCAGGTGGTGGATGGGGATGTGCACGGAGCCCTCGATCCAGCCCGTGGCGCGTTCGGAGTCCCGGCGCACGTCGAGGACCACGTCCGGGCCGGGGTGCCGGGCCGCGAGGTCGGCGAAGGTGGCGCGGGGGAAGGACCGCGGGGTGCTGCCGGCCGGCAGCCAGTCGCGGACGCGGCCCGTCGCGGCCGCGGCCGGACGGTCGATGCCGACGCGCGCCAGCTCCCGCTGGGCCGCGGCGAGCTGCCCGGGCGATTCGGCGAGGAGGGTCACGGGCTTGCCCCACGGGATCATCCAGGCGAGATAGGTGGCGATCTTGCCGTCGGCCTCGAAGTTGAACGAGCCGGCGACGTGGCCCCGGGCGAACGCGATCCGGTTGCGCAGGTCCACCACCCACTCCCCGGCGGCCAGCCGCTCCGCGATCTCGGCGGCGTCGGCCAGCGGAGGCGCGGTCAGGTCGACCGGCGCGGGGCCCTCGGCGTTGGCCGGGCCCATGTGCGCGTAATAGGCGGGCACGTCCTCCAGCCCGGCCAGCAGGCCGGCGACGAAGGAGTCGACGTCCTTGACGAGCGCGTCGTTGACGGCCTTCTCCTTGCCGATGGTCGTGGCCTCGCCCTCGGCCTGCGAGGAGGAGCAGAAGCTCCCGAACCCGTGGGTGGGCAGCACCGGCGTCTCTTCCGGCAGTTCGGCCGCCAGCCGGTGCGCGGACGCGTGCTGGGCGCGTGCCAGCTGTTCCGTCAGCCTCGGCTCCACCAGGTCGGGACGGCCGACCGAGCCGATCAGCAGCGAACCGCCGGTGAACACGGCAGCAACCCGGCCCCGGTCCTCCAGGACGTAGGAGGTGTGGTGCGGGGTGTGGCCCGGCGTGGCCATCGCCCGCAGGGCGACCCCGTCGTCCACGGCCACCACGTCGCCGTCGGCGACCGGGGTGCGGGCGAAGGCGACGCGGGCGGCGGCGGGCACGAGGTAGGCGGCGCCGGTGATGCGGGCGAGGTCCGGCCCTCCGGTGACGTAGTCGTTGTGGACGTGCGTCTCCACCACGTGCGAGATGCGCACCCCTCGGGCGGCAGCCGCCGCCAGCACCCGGTCGACGTCGCGCGGCGGGTCCACCGCCACCGCGGTCTCCGCGCCGCCCGCCAGATAGCTGCGGTTTCCGAGACCTTCGGTGTCGATGGTGTCGATGAAGTACACGATGCTCCTTTCGCCCGAATTATTACCCCCGGGGGTATGTCTTCGAGACTAGCACGAGTACCCCCGGGGGTATCGCTGACGCGGCGCGGCGAACCGGATGCCCCTCCCGCACCGGCCGCCCGCACCCCGGCGGCCGACCCGCCCCGGTAACGTGCCGGACACGGGCGGTGTCGTACGGGACGGGGGGAGGGCGGTTGTTGCGCCTCGAGGCGGTGGGCAAGCGCTACGGCCGTGGCGATTGGATCCTGCGGGACGTGGACGTGGAGGCCCCGCCCGGGGAGGTCGTGGCCTTCACGGGCGGCAACGGATCGGGGAAGTCGACGCTGCTGCGGATCGCGGCCGGCCTCTCCCGGCCCACCCGCGGCACGGTGGCCGCGCGGCCACCCGTCGTCGGATACGTCCCGGACCGGTTCTCCCCGAACGAACGCATGTCGGCCGCGGCATACCTCACGCACATGGGCCGCATCCGCGGGCTCGGCACCGCGGCAGCCGCGGCCCGGGCCGACCGGCTGCTCGACCGGCTCGGCCTGGTGGGCGGCCTGCCCTCGCGCACGCTCCGCTCCCTCGCACGGCACGCCCGCCAAGGCAAGCGGTTCGGGCGGACCCGGGCGGTTCTTTGGCGGAAGTTGCTCAAGCCGGGCCGGGGGCGCTTCCGCGGTACTAGCGTCCACAGCCCGGCACGCGCAGCGCCCCGCCCCGCCGTGGCGCCGCCGACGCACCCCACCCCGGAGGCCGCCCGCCCATGCACACCGGATCGCCGCCCGCCAGGACACCCCTCGCCGTCCTGGCGCTGGTCGCAGCCGTGGCCGCCCTGCTCCTCGGCGGGGCCGGCACGGCCTCCGCCCACTCCGGGCTCACGGGATCCGACCCTGCGGACGGCTCGGTCCTCGCCTCGGCGCCCGCGCACGTCACGCTGACCTTCACCGAGACGGTCGGCCTCTCCGAGGATTCGCTCCGGGTGCTGTCCCCGGACAACGAACGGGTCAACCCGCGCCCCGCGCAGCACGCCGACGGCAAGGGCAACACCGGCCGGGTGGAGCTCGCCGACGGGCTCGCCCAGGGCACGTACACGGTGGCGTGGCGGGTCGTCTCCGCCGACGGGCACCCCATCTCCGGCGCGTTCGTCTTCTCCGTGGGCAAACCGTCCGAGACCGCCACCGAGGTGCCTGACACGTCCGCCGGCGACACCGCGGCCGCCCGCGTCCACGGGGTGTTCCGCCTCGTCGCGTACGGCGGGCTCGCCCTCCTCGTCGGCGCCGCCGCGTTCGTCCTCGTGTGCTGGCCCGGCGCCGCGGCGCTGCGCCCGGTGCGCCGGCTGCTGGCCGCCGGGTGGGCGGCGCTCGCCGTGTCCACCGCCGCCCTGTTGCTGCTGCGGGGCCCGTACGAGACCGGCGGTCCGCTGACGGCGGCGTTCGACCCGGACCTGCTGGGGCGGACCGCCACCGGGAAGCCCGGGGGAGCGCTCGTCGTACGCCTCCTCCTGCTCGGCGGGGCGGCCGTACTGCTGCGGCGGCTGTCCGGCCGGGCCGGGGATCCGGAGGGCGGACGGGCGGAGGAGTGGCGCCCCGGCCGCCGGGTCCGCCGGGCGGCGGCGGGGCTCGCGCTGGGCCTCTCGCTGACCTGGGCCGCCGCCGAGCACGCCGCCGCCGGGGTCCAGGTACCGCTGGCCGTCCCCGCCTCCGTCCTGCACCTGCTGGCCATGGGGGTCTGGCTGGGCGGCCTCGTCACGCTGGCGGCCGTCCTCGGGCGCCGGAGGGCCGGCGGCCCTGCCGTGCCCGCCTCCGCGGTCGGACGCTTCTCGACGCTCGCCTTCGGGGCCGTCGCCGTCCTGGCCGGCACGGGCCTGTACCAGTCGTGGCGGCAGGTCGGCTCCTGGGAGGCGCTGTCCGCCACTTCCTTCGGCAGGACCCTCCTCGTCAAGACCGCCGTCGTGATCCTGATGCTGTGGGCGGCGTCCTTCTCCCGGCGGCTGGCCGCCCGCGTCGTCGACACGGCCGACGCGACGGCTGCGGATACCGGGGCCGAGCGGCCCCGGGAGCCGGCCCTGGCAGGGGCGGGGACGGCTCCCGCGGGCCCGGCCCCGGTGCCCGGCGTGCCGGCCGCCGGCGACAGGGCCGGCCCGCCGGCGCCCGACGGGACGGAGGGGCAGCAGCGGCGGCGCCTGCGCCGCACCGTGGCCGCCGAAGCCGCACTGGGCGTCCTGGTCCTGGCGGTCACCACCGTGCTCACCGGGACCCAGCCCGGCCGCGCCGCCGTGCGGAGCGCCGAGGCGGCGGCCGCGCGGGGGCCGCAGGTGCGGGTGGTCACGGTCCCCTTCGACACGGGGACGGCCGGACACCGCGGCACGGTGCAGGTCACGCTGTCGCCGGGACGCGTCGGGGAGAACTCGGTCGAGGCCGTCGTGTTCACCGAGGACGGCGGCCTCGCGGCCGTGCCCGAAATCCGCGTCGACCTCACCCACAACGCCCTGGACATCGGACCGATCGACGCGAAGCTCACCGACCGGAAGGGGTACTGGGCCGCCTACGACCTGCGGCTGCCCGTGCCGGGCGAGTGGACCGCCGCCATCACCGTCCGCACCGGCGACATCGACCAGGCGACGGTCCGCGCCCCGGTGCCCGTCACGGGGCGGCCGAAGTGAGCGGCCGCCCGCCGGGCCGCGAAACGCGGGCGCCGGCGGCCCCTCCCCGGCTCCATGAAAGGAGCCGGAGGGGGCCGCCGGACGGCGCGCGGGGCGCGGGCTACCAGGAGCGGCGGAAGTTGACGTGGCCGCCGTCGCGGTCGAACCAGCCGCGGAAGCCCCAGTTGATCCAGCCGCCGTCGCCGTTGTTGGTGAACTGGCCCGACTCGAAGATCCACAGACCGTAGTGGACGTTGCCCCACTGGACGTTGGCGTAGACCCGGGTCCCGCTGAAGCGGTCGTCGTAGTTGTGGCTCAGGTTGAACAGCATCACGTTGTGCCGGCCGCCGGCCGCGTCGAAGGCCTTGTCGACCGCCTGCTGGACGAAGGAGCCCCGGTCACCGGTCTTGATGCCGCGCAGCGCGTCGGCGATCGCCTTGCCGCGGCCCATCTGGTCCATGGAGACGGTGACGGTGACGCTCTTGTCGGCCGCCGGCGCTGCGGCGGGGGAGGAGTCGGGCGCCGGGGCGGCGGTGGAGGCGGAGGCGGGGCGTTCGGCTGCCTGGGCCGGGACCGCGGCCGCCCCGGTCAGGACGGCGGCGGTGAGGGCGAGCGTGGCGAGGGTGGTCTTGCGGCGCATGGAAGGAAGTCCTTTTCCGTGAGGGCTGGTTGCCGAAGGGGTGGGGCCGGGGGTGCGTGTGCCGGCGCGGGTTACCAGGAGCGGCGGAAGTTGACGTGGCCGCCGTCGCGGTCGAACCAGCCGCGGAAGGCCCAGTTGATCCAGCCGCCGTCGCCGTGGTTGGTGAACTGGCCCGACTCGAAGACGATCACCCGGTACGTGCCGTGGATGCCGCTGACCTTAGCGTCGTAGACGATGCCGTTCAGATGGGCGGTGTGCCGGTTGGCGTCGTTGACGACCATGACGTTGTAGCGCTGGCCGGTCTCGTAGAAGGCGCCCTCCATCAGGGACTTCACGTAGCCGGAGCGGTTCTGCTTGCGCTCGATCGCCTCGGTGACGATGTTGAGGATCTTCTGGGTGATGTCGAGGACCGCGGAGGCCACGTCGACCTTGCCCGCGAGGGCGCCGGCCTCGCCCGGGGTGACCGCCTGCACCGCGGCCGGCCGGGGCTGCGCCGCGGGCGTCTCGACGGCGTACGAGGCGGTGGCGGGGAGCAGGACGCCGGCGGCGGCGACGGAGCTGACGATCGCGAGGGCGATGCGCTTGCGGTTGAGGGACATGAAATTTCTCCTTTTGGACGCCAGTCCGATGATTTTTCGGGCGTGCGGAGGCCGTGAGGCCGTTGGGCGGAACAAGGTGAAAGACTTCGGGTGGATACCGCGGCCGGGGCGCCGGATTTACGGAGCCGGGGGCCGGCCCGCGTACCGCCCCGGGGGGCCGGCCGGAGAAAGAGAGGACATCGGGCCGATTTCGGCCGATCCCCTTCGGCGGGGCCTTCCGCCGGGCCGTACTGCTGATTTACTCGATGGACCTTTCGGGCCGTGGAGGCGGCGGGGTGCTTTTCGTCACCACGAGGTGGTGAGATGCGCGGCGGCGTCGTCCCGGAAGGGGCGGCGGGCGCCGCCGAAACGGCCCGCCGGCGAAGGGAGAGCGCCGGCGGCCCGCCGGAGCAGCAGGACCGCGCAGGACCCTGCGCAGAGCACCGAGAGGGCCGGCCACCAGGGAAAACGCTGTTCCCGGCGGCCGGGAGAGGGCTTCGGCATCGGGTCTTTCCAACGACTTTCGCGTGAATCGGAACCCGGTAGGGCCGGACGGGCTCTAGAGGACCGGGGGGCAGTGGGTCGCGGGGTTCGTCCACTCGGTGTCCCCCGGCCGGCTGTCGCAGGGGGCCGGCGGCTTCGCCGAAATGGCACCGGTGTAGCCGGCGGGCACCGCTGTGGCCGCAAGGCCGCCCGTAATGACCGTGGCGAGCGCCGCCGCACAGAGGAACCGGGTGAACTTCATGCTGAACTCCTGAGGACCTGGGCGTGAATTCCGAGCGGAGAATCCTGTCGGCGTCTTTCCTTTCCGACGGCTCAAGAATCACCCGGGGGAGAACTCCCGGTCCAGGGCGGGCGGCCCTCAGCAAGGTGCGTGGCACGAAAGAGAGGGGTGGCAAATTTGGACAGAAAGCAGCAAACGGGGGTGTCGGGTGGCGGCAGGGGCCGCTTACGGGCGGCGGCCCCCGAACCCGGGCACGAGGAGCCGCCGCACGAGCCGGGCGACCTCGGTCCCGCAGCACTCCGGCTCTACGCGCGGCTGCTGGAGCACGGCCCGGCGCCGGCCGCGGACCTGGCCGCCGGACTCGGGCTGGACGAGGACGCGGCGGAGCGGGCAGCCGCCGAACTCACCCGCAGCCGGCTGGTCGTCCGCGACCCCGGGGCCCCGGCCGCGCCGCTGCGCGCCGTCAGCCCCTACACCGCGACGGCCGAACTCGTCGGCCCGGAGGAGAACGCCCTGCGCCGCCGCCTGGAGGCACTCGAACGCACCCGGGCCAGGATCGGCGCGCTCATCCCGCTGTACGAGGAGGCCTACCGGCGCGGAGCCGACACGGGAGCCGTCGAGGTCGTCGAATCCCGCGACCGGGTCATGCTGCTGATCTCCGACGCGGCGGCCCGCTGCACCGAGGAGGTGCTCACCGTGCAGCCGGGCGGCGGCCGCCCGCCCGGCTACCTGGAGCGCGCCCTGCCCCGCGACCTGGAGATGCTGCGGCGCGGCGTCCGCATGCACACCCTCTACCAGCACACCTCCCGCTACAGCGCCGGCACCCAGGAGTACGTGCAGGCGGTGACCGCGGCCGGCGCCGAAGTCCGCACCCTGGGCGAGCTCTTCGGCAAGATGCTGGTCTTCGACCGGACCACCGCCTTCCTGCCGGTGTGGGACAACCCCGACGCGGCGGTGGTGCTGCGCGAGCCGTCCGCCGTCGCCTTCCTCCGCTCCGTCTTCGGCCACGCGTGGAGCCTCGCGGAGCCGTACGGCGCCGCGTACACGGCGGCGACCTCGGCCCAGCTGCACGACACCATCGCCGCGCGGCTGGCCGACGGCGCGAAGGACGAGCAGATCGCCCGGCGGCTCGGAATGTCCCTGCGGACCTGCCGCCGGCACATCGCCGAGCTGATGGACGAACTCGGCGCCGAGAGCCGCTTCCAGGCCGGCTACCTCCTGGCGCGCCGCTCCCGCGGCGCCCTCGACGGGGCCGGGCCGGCGGAGGTGGCGCCCGAGCCGGCCCCGCCGGAGGCTGCCCGCCACGCCGCGGCCGGCGGCTGACCTTCCGAAGCCGTGCCGGGGGCTGCGGGGGACCCCCGGTGCGGCGGCAGTCAGGGGACGGCGTTCAGTTCGGCGACGATCGAGGCCGGGGTGTGGCCCGTGCCGTCCGACAGGCGGTGGAAGTCCACCGACACGTAGTTCGGACTGCGGCCGCCCGCCGCCGGGCGGCACTGCTCGGCGATGCGGTTCCGCAGCTTGGCGCCGTTGTCCAGGGCCGCGGTGAGGACGGTCGGCACGTTGCGGTGGTGGCTCATCGTGAACAGCCGCCGGAAGCCCGGCTCCCGGCGGTCCAGGGGCACGTCCGGCCAGCGCGTGACGCACGCGAGGTCGTTGCCGAGGTCGCCGAGGCTCCAGTAATTGCTCACCGTCCACGACCGGTCGTACATGACGCCCATGTGCTCGCGGTCGGAGCGGTCGGAGAAGACCAGCAGGCGCTTGTCCGCCGTGACGAGGTCGGCGACCTTCGGCCAGCCGTGCTGCCGCACGCCCCACTCGTCCGGCCGGAACAGCAGCTCGGACAGCCCGCGGACCCGGGAGAGGGAGCTGCCCAGCTGCTCGGCGCTGACGTAGTCCTCCAGGAACACGGTGACGACCTCCTGCGGGTGCGCGGTGAGGAAGTCCACCACCGTCTGCATCGTGCCGTGGAAGGACTGCCGCGGCAGGGCATACGTGGCGCCGGCGAAGGCCTTGCAGTCGCCGTGGCACAGGTAGACGTCGCTGGGGTAGCAGTCGCTGCCGAAGCTGATGACGCACAGCCAGGTGCTGCGCTCGTACCAGTGGGTGTCCAGGCTGAGGCCGCGGACGCCGTTGTCGAGCTGGGCGCGCACCGACTCGGACTGGTTCACCGAACTCCAGCGGGAGTCCTCGTAGTTGGTGAAGGCGTTGTGGGTGGTCAGGAAGGCGGCGTCGTCGAGGCGGCGGTCGCCCCAGCGCGCGGCGGCGGCCGCCGCGTCGACGCCCTTGCGGGGCCCTGCCGGGCCGGGGGCGGCCGGCGCGGGCGGAGCGGCGCCGAGGAGAGTCAGCAGGAGGAGGCACAGCAGGCCGGTGAGGCCGGCTCTGCGCCGGCGGACGCGGCGCCCGAAAGGCGTGTCCATGTCAATCATGCGCAGAGGGTAGCGCGTCCTCCTGCGAACGGCCCGCACGCGGACGCGTTCGGCCGATAACCGACGGCCGGCCCTGCAGCACAAGCCCAGGCCCGACAACCACCGGTGCACCGGGACCGGCAGCCGCCAGGCCCGCCCGCCGAGCCGCCAGACCGGCCGCGCCCGTCAGCCGGGGAGCGCGCGGGCGACGGGCCTGCGGGCCAGGGCGGGCGAGCGGGCTCGGGGTGTCAGGCGGGCGGCCGCCCGGCCGCCGCGGTCAGTTCGGCCGGGACCGGGGGACCCGCCGGGGACGGCGGGCCGGACCGCACCGCCGCCGGTGGCGCCGCGGCTCCGGGCAGGGCGCCCTCCAGCGCGTCCAGCGCCCGCCGGGCCTCCGCCAGGCGGGCCCGCAGCTCGGCGGCCTGGACGGCCGGGTCCCCCTCGGGGCGGCTCCGCTGCTTGAGGCCCAGGCGGGCCTGCCGCTCCTCCTCCCGGGCCTCTTCGAGCGAACCCAGCACCACCCCGATCAACACGTTGACCAGCACGAACGAAGCCAGCAGCACATACGAGGCGTAGTACACGAGGGTGAGCCGCGACAGCTCCAGCCCCGACCGCACCGCGTCCCCGAAGCCGTCCATGGTCGTCAGCAGGAACAGGGTGAGGCAGGCACGGCCCACTGATCCGAAGTGCGCCGGGTCCGAGGCGGCGAAGCACAGCCAGCCCACCATCGCGTACACGTACACGATCAGCGCGCCCATGCACAGGAAGCTGAGCGTGCCGGGGACGGCGCGGGCCACCGCGAGGAACAGCACCCGCAGCTGCGGCAGGAAGCGGGCCGTCCGCAGGACGCGGGTCACCCGCAGCAGCCGTAGCAGGCTGGTGTTCTCCCGTACGAAGGGCAGGCACGCGGCCAGGAGCACCGCCAGGTCGAAGAGGTTCCACGGGTCGCGGAGGAAGGCCGTCGGCCGGTCGGCGCACGCCGCGGCGCGTAGGGCGAGTTCCAGGGCGAACAGCGCGAGGAAGGCGGTCTCGGCACCGGACAGCAGCGGCCGGTGCGCGGCGGCGAACCCGCTGTAGGTCTCGGCCCCGAGCAGCACCGCGTTGCACAGGATCAGCGCGAGGACGCCGATCCCGAAGGCGCGGGAGTCCACGGCGGTCCGGCAGCGTGCGGCCAGGCGGATGCGGGCCGGGGCGGAGGGGGCGATGGCAGTCAAGCGTGGTCCTCGAACGGTCGGGAGCGGGCGGTGCCCGCCCGCCCGTGCCCGGTCCGCTGCACGGCGGCGGCGCGGACGCGGAGGCGGCAGCGGATGCGTCACCGGCGGCGATCGTGACAGTTCGGGCGCGTTCCGCCTGCGTGCGCTCACCCCCAGGAGTGGATTGAACCGGCTTTCTCACACCATCGGGTGAGGCCGCCGCGGCCATCCGTGCGCGCCCCCCGCGCACGCTGGGGCGCGTACGGAAGCCCCGTGAGCCCCCAGTCGTGCCCGCCGTGCAGGCCCAACCCCGGCCGACGCCCGTACCGCGCACGGTCTCCCGTTCCTTGCGCCCGTGGCCGGATTGCGCACCGCCGCGGATGGGCAGCGAAGACAGCGTGCGCGCCGTCGGCCGGGGACCCCCCCGGCGGCGAGTGCGCCCGCGTGCATCCCGGGGGCGGACATGGACGAGGCACGTCTGGCGGAAGCCGCGGCCGCGGCGGTGGCGGCGAGCGCGCCGCTGGCCCGGCAGCTCGCCGTCATGGCGGAGGAGTTGACCCGCGCCGTCGGACCCGGCCCGGAGCCCGACCCGCCGCGGGTATCCGGCCCGGCGCCGGACACCCCGTACGCGCACCTGCTCGCCGAGGACCGGCGGCTGCGCACCCGGGCCGCCGAACTCCTCGGCGAACTGGCCGGAACCCGCCTGGCCGCCATGGACACCTTCAACGTCGTCCTCTTCGGCCGGACCGGAGTGGGCAAGAGCTCCCTCATCGAGGCACTCACGGGCGGCGACGGCCGCCGGATCTCCCCGGGCAGGACGGACCACACCACCCGCGTCGAGGAGGTCCGCTGGGCGGGACTGCGCCTCTTCGACACCCCCGGCACCAACGGCTGGGGCCACGACGGCGACAACAGCGCACTGGAGGAGCAGGCCCGCAGGGCCGTCCTGGCCGCCGACCTCGTGCTGCTCTGCTTCGACGACGGCAGCCAGCTCGAAGGGGAGTTCACGAAGGTCGCCGCCTGGGTGCTCGCCTACCGCAAGCCCGCGGTGGTCGTACTCAACTGCGTGGAACGGCCCTGGCGCGACCCCGGCATGGTCAGCCAGGGCGTCGCACGGGCCCGCCTCTCGGCGACCGTCGCGGAGCACGCCGCGCACATCCGCGACTGGCTCGCCGCCTGCGGACTGCCCGCCGTCCCGCTGGTCGCCCTCAGCGCCCAGCGGGCGGTGGCGGCCCGCGGCGCCGACGACTACCGGGGGTGGGACGCCAGAGCCGTCCGGCGCATGCGCGACCGGGACGGCCGCGCCCGCCTGCTGGACTGGTCGAACCTGCCCGTCCTGGAAGGGCTCGTCACCGAAGCGGTGCGCGTCGAGGACGCCCCCCAGCTGCGGCTGGGCGGACTGGTGGGCCAGATGTCCGGCGCCCTCGCCGGGGTCGCCGCGGAGCTCCGCACCCAACTGGCCGAACCCGCCCGGGCATACGCCGTGACCGTCGAGACGGGCCTGGCCGCCCTCCTCACCGTCCTCGGCACCCCCGCAGCCGACCCCCCGCCGGCCGCCCCTCAGCCGCCCGGAACCGCTCCCGCCGCCGGAACCGCCCGTACAGACGAAGCCGGTGGCACCGCCGAGGACGCCGACGCCGGGACAGACGCCGCAGACGACGAGGCCGCCGCCCACCGCCGGGCCGTCGCCCTGCTCGCCGAACTCGAAACCCTGCGCGGCGGCCCCTTCCCCTCACCCGCCCGCGGCGAGGCCCGCGCCCACCTCGACAACCTGCTGACGGCCCGCCTCGGCACGCTGCGCACCGCCATGGAGACCCGCGCGGAGGAGCACGCCGAACGCGCCTTCCGCAACCGCGCGCAGCTCACCGCCAGAGAGTTCACCGACGCCGTCGTCCGGCCCGAAGAGGTCACCGAGGCCGTCGCCGCCGCCGTCGCCGACTTCACCGCCTACGTACGGCGCCGCGTCGACCTCACCGTCGCCGACACCGCCGCCGACCTGCACGAAATCGACCTGCGCCTCGGCGCGGTCCACGGCCGGACCGCCTCCGGCATGCGCCTGATGGGCAAGGCCGCCGGGTACGGGAGCGCCGCCGCGGGCCTGCTCGGCGCCGCCCTCGCCATCGGCGTCGGCCTGAACTGGTGGAACCCGATCGGCTGGGCCGGCGCCCTGGCCGTGACCGCCTCCGGCACCGGCTTCGCCGGACGGCTGCTGAGCCGGTTCGGCCTGCGCCGCGAGCAGATCCTGCGCGACTCCGCCCGCATCGACCAGCGCACCGCAGCCCGGCGCGCAGTGGCCGACCACATCGAGGCCCTGCGCGCCCACGTCACCGCCCACTGCGAGCAGATCATCCGTACGGCCGTCCTCGCCAAGGCCGCGCCCGGCATCGAACAGGCCGTCGTGCTCCGCCGGATCGCCGCGGCGGCGACCCGCGACGCCGACCTCGTGCAGAACGCGACCGCCGCCCTGCCCGCCGCCCGCGAACCGGCCGACCTCATGCTGGAGGCGATGGGCCGGGCCGAAGCAGCGGCCGGCATCACGCACCCCGCCGACGCCGACCTGCACTGGCTCGGCGCCTCCTGGTGCACGGACCCGCACAACCTCACCGCCCCCGCCCCGGCGCGCACCGGCGGCCGCTCAGGCGCCGCCCCCCGCTTCGGGCCCGGCGTCTTCCGCCGCCTCAGGGCGGCCCTGCGCCGCGGCCGCCGCCTGCCCGCCCCCGGATCCGGAGCCCAATGGCTGGCGCTCCTCCACCGCGAACTGGCCGATGACACGCAGGCCGCGCCCGTCCTCGCCGAACTCGACGTACTCGCCGCCGACCCGCGGCCCCGGATAGCCGTCGCCGGCGACATGAGCACCGGCAAGTCCGCCTTCATCCGCCGCCTGCTCGTCGAGTCCGGCAGCCCCGTGCCCGCATCGCTGCGCAGCTCCGCGGGACCGGAGACCTTCCGCGCCGAGGAGTACGCCTGGGAGGGCATGCTCCTCGTCGACACACCCGGCTTCCAGAGCGGCCTGGAGCCCCACACGCAGGCGGCCCGCGCGGCCCTCGCCGACGCCGCCGCCGTCTTCTACCTGTTCCCGCCCCACCTGGCCGCCGGCGACCGCGCCGACCTCGACCTGCTGCTGCGCGGCCGGCCCGAGGAGGGCCGCTTCCCCAAGAGCGCCCGCGCCCTGTACGTCATCAACAAGATCGACCGGGTTGGCGGGCCCGACCTCGGCGCGGACTTCACGGCCCGCATCGAGCGGGCGGAGGCCGCCCTCGCCTCCGTACTGGAGCGGATCGCCCCGCCCGCCCCCGGACAGCAGCCCTACCGGGAGCGGATCGTCCCGATGGCCGCCGCCCCCTACCAGCTCCAGGCCGACCACGGCAGCGCGTACGACGACTTCCGCTCCTGGGACGGCTTCCGCGACTTCGCCGCCGCCGTCCGCGAACTCCGCCTCACCCTGGAGGCCGACGCCGCGGACGTCACCGTCCTGCACGGCGGGGCGGCCCGCCTCGCCGGACTGCGCGCCCGGGCCGAAGCGGAAGCCGACCTGCTGGCCCGCAAGCTCGACGAACTGAGCCGGCTCGCCCAGGAGGCGTCCCATGGCGCCGCCACCGGCCGCACCATGGTGAAGGCGCTGACCGACGGCGCCGCCCGGCTCGCCGACGACTTCACCTCCCGCCTGGTCCTGGAGGCCATGGAGCCGGGCCTCGACCCGGTCGTCCGCAAGGCGCGCGGCGGACGTCTCGGGAACTGGGGCGCCGACGACGAGTTCACCGCGATGTACGACCTGTACCGCGCGGAGGCGGACCGCACCGCCCAGACCTGGCTGGACACGGTCTCCTCCGCCCTGGACCGCCGGGTCCGCTCGCCCCGCTTCGCCCTCGCCTTCCCCGACGGCACCGCCGGCGTCGACCTCCGCTTCATGGCCGCGGACGCCCTCCGGGCCCAGGCCGGCGACCTGCTGTCCGCGACGAGCGCCGCCCTCGCCCCCGTGGACAGGCTCTCCCCCGACGACGTGGTGCGCTTCGCCGCGCATTTCGACGTCCTCCTCGCACCCGACCAGATCGAGGCCGCCCTGCACCTCACCTCGGACGCCGGGATCTTCCTCAAGGTTCTGAACGCCGTCAGCACGATCAGCGCCATGAACTCCCTCGCCACGCGCGAGCAGAAGACCGAGGCGGCCCGGGAGGCGCTCCTGGACATCATGAGCGCCTCCGCCAAGGGCTGGGCCGCCCGCGTCCGCGGCTCCGCGGCCACGGTCGAAACCCTCTGCACCCGCCTGGAGGAGACCGCGGACGCCCTGGCGGCCAGGCAGGCCGAGGTCCACACCGAACTCAAGGCCGCCCGCGACCGCGCGGGCCGCTACACCGCAGCCGTGCACGGCGCGGCCGAACGCCTGGGAGTCACCATGCCGCACCGGAACACCCGAGGCCGCCGATGAGCGCGGCACACGCGGCGCAGGAGCCGCAGGACTGGGCCTCCCGCGTCGAATCCGCCATTCAGGAGGTCACCGGGCAGGCCGCCGCCGCCCTCGCGGGCTCCTGGGCCGCGATCGCCCTGCGCCCGGCCCCCACCGTGGTCCTGTACGGGCCGCAAAACGCCGGCAAGACCAGCCTGCTGCGCCGGCTGCTCGCCGAGGACGGCACCACCGTGCCCGCGTGGGCCGCGGTCAGCGCCCGCAAGGAGACCTCCGCGGCGGACGCCGTCGAGTCCGGCGGCCTGCGCTACGTCGACACCCCGGGCCTCATGGCCGGCGACCCCCTGCACACCGAGCGGGCCCGGGCCGCCCTGGCCGAGGCCGACGCCCTCCTCCTGGTGCTCAACCGCCGGCTGCTGGCCGCGGACGGGCCGCACCTCCTCGCCGTCGCCACCGGCGCCCACTTCCATGCCGACCGCCCGCAGCCGTTCCCCGCGGGAGCCCTCCTGCCGGTCGTGACCATGGCCGACCGGTGGGGAGCCGACCCGGGCACCGAGGAGTTCGACGAGCTGGTCCGGGAGACGCGGCGCGCTCTCCACGCCCAACTCGCCCCGCACACGGGGGAGCGGACCGCGCCCGCCGCGCACGTCGTGGTCGCCGACCCCTACCAGATGTCCGCCGGCGTCCCCGCGGACGAACTCCGCCTGGAGCACTACCCCCTCGGCGATCACTGGGACGGCATCGCCGGACTGCGGGCCGCCCTGCACGCCCTCGCCGGCCGGACCGCCGAACTGCGCGCCCGCACCCGCACCCGGTTCTGGAGCCGGCACGCCGCCGCGGCCCTGGAGGCGGGGCGCGCGGAGCTGGCCGAAGCGGAGGCCGCCCTGGCAGGGGCCGGCCGGCAGCGCGACCGGGCCCTGCTCTTCGAGGCCCGCCTCGACGCCGCCCGCGCTGCCGCGTCGGCCCGCCTGCGCGCCCTCCTCCGGGAGGAGCTGGCCCGGCTCGTCGACGCCGCCCCGCCCGCCGAGGGCGACGAGGCGCTGCGGCGGCGGGCCGAGGGCCGGCTCGCCACGGCCACCGCGGCCTGGCGGGCCGCCGCGGCCGAGGAAGTGCGCCGACTGGCCTTCGCCGCACGCACCGAGAGCGCCGCCGCGGCCGCCGCACCGGGGAACGAGCCCTTCGCCGCGTACGTCGACGAGGTCGTCGAACTGCTGCGGTCCGGCGCGGCGCGGACACCGGACCCGGCCGCCCCGCAGGCCGCCCCGGCGGCCGCGATGTGGCTGGGGCTGGGTCCCCTGGCCGTGGCCGTCCGGCACGAGACGCGCCGCCGCCTGCGCGAGCACCACGCCGAGCACCCGGAGGAGACGCGCCGCGCGGTCGCCGACTTCACCGCCGCCGCGCAGGACGCCGACGCCCCGGCGCCGGGCCGAGCCGCCCCGCCGCCCGCCGGCACCGCCGCGGACCCCGCCGCACGGCCCGCGGACACCGACCCGGCGCCGGACGGGGCAGCGGCCGACCCGGCCCCCGAGGACGGCACCGCGCAACCCTCCGACGCGTACGCCTCCGATGCGTACGGCCCGGACCCCTACGGCCCGGACCCGTACGCCGCGGACGTGTACGGGCATCCCGGCGGCCAGGCAGTCGGCGCGGCGGGCGGCGGCGCGCACCCCGGGCACGCCGCCGAAGCCGTGGTCGGACTGCTGGAGGAGGCGCTGGTCTTCGCCGCCTGGTACCACCTGGAACGCCGCACCCGGAAGCAGGCCGCCGACACCGCGCGCGAGGCCGCCCGCCTCGCTTCCCGGCGCCGGGCCGCCATCGACGACCTCACCGAGCGCATCGCCGCCGGCTGCGAGGAGGACTGGCTGCGCCTGGTCGCCGCCACCCGCGCCGCGATCCGCGCCCGCATCCCGGCGGACGCCCTGGTGGAGCCGCTCCGCGCGGAACGCGACCGGCTCCGCCGGGCCGTCGGCTCCCTGGAGCAGGTCCTCGGAGGGATCCCCCTGTGACCCCGCCCCGCGTCTTCGTCGGCCACGCCTCCGCCGACCGCGAGGCCTTCGTCGAACCGCTGGCCCGCGCGCTCGCCGGGCTCGGCGTCCAGGCCTGGGTGGAGTTCTGGGAGGTCCGCCTCGGCGACCGACTCGCGCACACCGTCTTCGACCGGGGCATGGACACCGCCGACTGCTTCGTCCTCGTCCTCTCCGACCGCTGGACGAAGGACCCCTGGCTCACGGACCAGCTCGACGGGGCCACCGTCCGCCGCATCGAGGACGGGCGCCGCCTCATCCCCGTCCTCCTCGACGGCATGCGGACCCCGCCGGCCCTGCGGCACCTCGTGCCCCTGCGCGCCGCCCGCACCGCGGCCGCGGCGGCGGCCGCCGCCGCGGCCATCGCCGACACCGTCCACGGCACCGACCCGCGGCCGCCCGTCGCACCGCCCCCCGGGACCGCGGCCGCCGGCGACGCACGCACCGCGGCCGCGGACCCGCTCCCCCCGGCGCCGGCCGGGACGGGCGGGCCGCCCCGCCGGCGGCCCCCGTTCCCCGGTGTCTCCGCCCCCGACCTCGCCCTGCTGCACCACGCCCTGCGCGAGGCCCTGGCCCGGGGCGTGCCCGGCCCGCTGCCGTGGGCGCGGGTGCGGGAGGCCGCCGAACGGGACGGCCTGGCCGGCGAGACCCTGGCCGGGGCGCTGCGGTCGCTCGAAGCGGCGGGCCTGGTGACCGCCGTCCGCGGGGGAGGCACCGTGGGGTGGTGCGCGCTCACCCCGCACGGCTACCGGCTCGGAGCCCCGGGCGCGGTCCCCGACTTCGAGGACGCCAAGCGGCGGGTCATCGCCGCGCTGCTGAACCGGCCGCGCGGGCACCGGTCGACGGGCCGGGCCACCGCGGAGCTGGCCGAGGCGGCAGGCGCCCCGGTGCTCGTCGCGGACCGGCTTCTCGCGGACCTGGCGGAGGCCGGGCACCTGAGGCTGCTCCGCGGGGCCGGCGGGCGGACCCTGGTGGCGGACGTCAGTCCCCTCCTCGCCGGCTGGATCACCTGACGGCCGCTCAAGAACCGCTGGACTGCGGGGATTCCGTACGGGGGATTGCCCGGTTTCCCGCCCCGGCCCACGCGCCCGCGCCGTAGGCTGACCCCGGCGGGCGCAGACCCGCCGGAGGAGGGGGCGGCAGGTTGCCGTACGCACGGAAGCGGATCTTCGTCAGCCATGCCGGGCCGGACCTGCCCTGGGCGGAGTGGATCGCCTGGGTGCTGGAGCAGGAGGGCCACGAGGTCGACCTGGACCTGTGGGACTGGCGGATGGGCGAGCGCTTCGAGGAGCGCGTCGGAGCCGGCCTCGGTGAGCGCCCCGGCTACGACCTCGTCATCATGCTGCTGTCCCCCGAATACCTCGACTCGCCCTACGCCGGGCGCGAATGGGAGCACGCACTGCGCGCCCCGGCCATCCGCCTGCTGTCACCCGGCCGTCTGCTGCCGGTGCAGATCAAGCCGCTGACCGGGCCCGTGCCGCCCGCCCTCGCCCCGCTCCCGCGGCTGGTCCTGCACGGCCTGCACCGCGAGTCCGAGGTGATCGCCCGCCTCTCCGACGCGGTACGCAACGCCGGTGCGCCGGCCGGTGCGGACCACCGCACCGCCCCGGCAACCGCACCGGAACACGACCGCGACCGGCCCGCGCCCGCCGCCGACCCCGCCGCGGACGCCGGACCCCGGCTGCCCGGCAGCGCCGACCCGCCCACCCTGTGGAACCTCCCCGGCCCCCACCCCGGCGTGCAGGGCCGCGAGGCCCTCATCCAGCAGATCCGGCTCCAGCTCCTCGCCTCCTCCGCCGCGGCCGTCCCGGCACTGCACGGCCTCGACGGGGTCGGCGCGCACGAGGTCGCCCAGGAGTACGCTCAGCGCTTCAAGGGCCAGTACGACATCGTGTGGTGGATCGACGCCGCCGACCGCGCAGCGGTCCGCGCCGGGTACGCCGACCTCGCCGGCCGCCTCGGCGTCGCCGCCGCACCCGGCAGTCCCCTCCGGCCCGACCGGGACCGGCTGCTCGACGCCCTGTTCGCCCACCTCGCCACCCGCCCCAGATGGCTGGTCGTCCTTGCCGACGCCGGCCCCCCGGAAACCCTGGCCGGCCTGCTGCCGCCCGAGCCGGGGCACCTGCTGCTGCTCCCCGCCGCCGGCGACTGGACGGACCCGGCCGCGGTACGGCGCCATGCACCGCCCGGCGGTCCGGAGCGGACCGGGGAAGCCGGCCCCGGCACCGGGCACCGCTCGGCGCAGTCCCCGCCCGGCCCGCAAGGACCCCGGAGCCGGCCCCGGCCGCGCATCCTCGCGGTGGCGACCGAATGGTCCTCCTCGCGCGGCGGCCTCAGCACCTTCAACCGGCGGATGTGCCGGGCCCTGTCCGAAGCCGGCGCCGACGTGTACTGCCTGGTGCCCGCCTTCGACAAGGAGGAGGCCGCCACCGCGGCCGCCGCCGGGGTGACCCTCATCGAAGCCGAACGCCCGCCCCTGTGGACCGGCGAGCGCTCCCTGCTGCGCAAGCCGGGCCCCGCCCTGCCGGGCCCGCCGGACCTGGTCATCGGCCACGGCCGCGTCACCGGCCCGGCTGCCCAGCTCCTGGCGGAGGACCACTACCCGCAGGCCAGGCGGATCCACGTCATCCACATGGTTCCCGACCAGATCGAGTGGCTGAAGGAGGACCGCGCCGACGACCCGGCCCGCCGCGCCGACGACCGCAGCACCACCGAGCGCCTCCTCGGCGCCACAGCGCACCGGCCCGTCGTCCTCGGCCCCCTGCTCTACAGCAAGTACGCCAAGTACTTCACCGCCTCCACGGGCGGCACCCGCCTGCTGCGCGTCGACCCGGGCTTCGAAGCGCCCTCCGCGGAACCGCGGGCCGTCCCCGAGGGCGACCCCGAAGTCCTCGTCTTCGGACGGGCCGAGGACGTCCTGATCAAGGGCCTCGACGTGGCCGCCGAGGCGATGGGGCGGCTCGTCCGGCGCGCCCACCGCTTCCGCGGCCTCGACCTGGCCGTACGCGGCGTGCCCGACGGCGAGGACGGCGGCGCGCTCCGGGAGCGACTGATGGCGTACGCGGGCAGCGGGGACCTGAACATCGTCCCCAAGCCCTTCCGGACCGACCCCGAAACCCTGCGCGCCGACCTGTCCAACGCCAGCCTGGTCCTGCTGCCGTCCCGGCGGGAGGGGTTCGGGCTCTCCGCGGTCGAGGCGATCGCCGCGGGCACACCCGTCCTGGTCAGCGACGCGAGCGGACTCGGCCTGCTGCTGCGCGAAACCCTCGGCGTGGCGGAGGCCGAGCGGTACGTGGTGGAGACCCGCGGCGACGACCAGGACGCGGAGCGGTGGAGCCACGCCGTCGAGTTCCTCCTCCGCGACCGGACGGCCGCCTTCGCACGCGCGGCGGAGCTGCGCGAACACCTCGCGGCCCGCTTCAGCTGGCACAGGGCAGCGGCCGCACTCCTGGCCGAACTGCCCTGACCCGCCGGACCGGCCGACGGCGGGTGCGACCCGCGCACCGCGGCAAAATGCCTTGCCGCGGGCCCGAGCCACCCGGCAGGCTCGCCCGCATGGCTCAGGAAAGCGCACACCAACCCGAGACCCCCCGCACCGCGTCGCGGCCCGACGGGATCCGCCAGTTCTTCGCCGACGGCAGGCTCACCCACATCCCCCGCCGCGCCGCCGCCCGCGAGGCACTGCTCGCCCACCTCGCGGAGAACCTCTTCGAGTCCGGGCGCGCCTACACCGAACCCCAGGTCAACGACGCCCTGCGCACCGTCCACGAGGACATCTCCGCACTGCGCCGCCACCTCGTCACCTCGGGCCTGCTGGACCGGACCCGCGACGGCAGCACCTACCGCCGCGCGCCCGCACCCCGCTGACACCCCGTCGGACGGCCGCCGCTACGGCAGCAGGTGCGCCGGGAGGTACTCCGGCAGGGCCGCCAGCGGATAGGGGGCGGCCTGGTCGAGGAGGTCCCGGATCGGATCGCGGACCGGATAGGGGGCGGGATCGGGGGCCGGTGCCGTCCCGGACCCTGCCGCGGCCGCCCCCATCCGTGCGGCCACGTCCCTGCGCAGGGCCGGCAGCAGCGCGTACAGCCGGTCGCCGGGACAGGACGTCGCGTTGAAGTCGCGGTGCCCGTAGATCGCGGTGGCGGGCAGCCGGTACTGCGTGCAGACGTACGCGCACAGGTCCGCCAGGGCCGCGTACTGCGCCGCCGGCGGTTGCTCCGAGGTGTAGGTGCCCTCGTTCTCGATGCCGATCGACACCGTGTTCTGGCCGACGCAGTGGGCCGCGCGGACCTGGCGGGCACCCCCGCGCAGCTCGGTGAGGCTGCTGTGCCGCCCCTCCATCACGAACGCGCCCCGGCTCACGGTGAAGTGCTGGCCGGTGTCGATCCAGCCCTGCGCGTCCATGTGGTACGTCTGGATCGCCCTCGCCAGGGCGAACGCCCGCTGCTGCGAGTAGTCGGTGACGTTCGCCGTGGCCGTGTGGTGGACGATGATCCGCTGCGGGCGGTCGGGGAGGACCACGACCGGCTCCGAGGAAGGCCGCGCCCCCCAGGTGGCGCAGCTCGCGATGGCCGGAGCGGCCGCGTCGGCGGCGAACGCCCGCCCGGCCGCGAGGGAGGGGAGGGCGGCGCCCGCCGCCAGGGCCAGCGCGCCCGTGAAGACGGACCGTCGGGTGTACTGTCCGGCGGTCGCCGGTGCCTGCTGCTGCGCGGAAGAGGTCATGCCGTGCCCGTTTCCGTTCGGAGGCTGACCATTGAAGGGGCCCCGGGCGTGCGGGGTGCGCAGACACACCGCGCGCGCCGCCGCGGGGTGGGCGCTCCGCCGCCATCCGGGTGGGCGCGTGCCGTGTCCGGCGTACCGGCCCCGCCCGCCGTCCCCATCCTGGGCGGAGGCCGCCGCAGGCCCGCCCGCCCCACCCCACGCCACGCCACGCAAGGAGTACGGGATGCCCCTGGACGCCGTCGGACGTTTCCTGGCCGCCCTCGACCCGGCCCACCGGGACGCCGTCGCCGGCGAGCCGCGCGAGGAGCAGGAACGGCTCGCCGCCGCCTGGGAGGAGGAACTGGAGACGGACACCGACATCGACACCCTCGACGAACTGTCTCCCGCGGCGGCCGAGAGCGAGGCGGCCCGGCGCGTGATGGAGCGCCGTCCGCAGTAGCCGCCCGCACCGGCCCCGCCGGTCGGCGACGCACCACGCGCCCCGCGCCGCCCCCTCCGGGGCCGCGCGGGGCGCGTGGTGCGGGCGCCCGCCCGTCAGATTCCGAGCGCCCGGCGCAGACCCGTCCGGTTGGTCCCCAGCTTGGTGAAGACCGCCGACAGCAGCTCGCCGACGGCCGCCGGGTCCAGGCGCATCTCCTTCGCGATCGACGCGTTGTCGAGGCCCAGCGCCGCGTGCCGCGCCGCCCCGGCCTCCGCCACCGTCAGCGTGTCCTGCTCGGAGGTGTGCAGCCGGCGCGGGCGCAGGCCGGCCGCGGCCAGGAGGCCGCGCGCCCGGTCCGCGAGGGCGTCCGCACCGCAGGCGGTGGCACCTTCCATGCCCCGGTACAGCTGCTGCGCCGCCCGGTGCGGATCGCCCATCGTCTGCAGGACCATGCCGTGGTCGACGAGCGCGTGCGCGAACTCGCATGCCGCCGGTGACTGCTCCAGGTGGGCCACCGCCTCCTCCAGCAGTACCGCCGCCTGCGCCGGCTCCACGGTGGCCGCCTGCACGCGCAGCGCCTGCCCGATGATGCTCGCCGCGCCGAAGGCACGCGCCCGGGCCACGGCCTCGTCCGCGGTGGCCCGCGCCAGCCCGTGTCGTGCGTGGCCTGGGCCAACGCCAGGTCGAGCTGCCACGAACTCCACGAGGGGTTCCGCGTACCGCGCAGGTCCAGCCGCCGGCCCGCTTCCGCGAGCTGCCGCTCGGCCTCCTCCACGCGCCCCTGCGCCAGCAGCAGCCTGCCGTGGACGGTCTGCGGATCCGGATAGACGATGGCCTGCGGGAAGCCCTCGCCGAGCCGGTACTTGCGCGCCACCTTCTGCGCCTCGGCGGTGTTCCCGCGGGCGAGGAGCGTCTCGACCAGCGTGCCGACCGCGTACCACTGGGCCGGGTTGTCCTGCCCGATGCGGTTGGCGATCTCCAGGCCGTTGCGGACGAAGTCCTCCGCCTCGGCGAGCCGGCCGCGCCGGTAGCGGACGTAGCCGAGCAGCGTGTACACGAAGGACAGGTGCGTGCCGCGCCAGCCCTTGGCCTCGAACTCCAGGATGCCGGTGTTGAAGAGGTCCTCCGCCCGGCCCGGCTGGTCGCAGTACATGAGGGTGACCGCGACGACGACCGGCACCTCGAAACCGAAGTCCTGGTCGGTCCAGCTCATGCCGCCGTCGAGGGCCTGTTCGGCGAAGTCCAGTGCGGTGGCGACGGGTTCACCGCGCAGGGCGGCGTCCCAGGCGCGCAGGCCCAGGATGTGCCGCTCGGCCAGGCCGCGGCCGACGAGCCGCTTGGCGAACTGGGAGAGCAGCCGCGACCTGGCCGGAGAGTTCTCCTCGTCCCCGCGGACCGAGTTCCACTTGAACTGCTCGGCCTGCATGCGCAGCCGGGTCCGGGCACTGGCCGCCTTGCGGGCCTCGTCGGCCAGCAGGGCGACGGCCTCCGCCACCTGGCCCGTGTGCGCCAGAGCCTGGGCGAGCCGGTAGGTGATCGCCTCGCGCAGCGTCTGCTCGGTCTTCGGCTCCTCCAGTGCCGTCCGCAGCTGGTTGATGGTGGTCATCGGGTCGTGCAGGAGGTTCGCGGCGCCGAGTTCGAACAGCACCTGGGCCCGGTCCTCCGGCTCCGGGGGTTCGCGCAGCGCCCGCGCCAGGTAGCGGCGTGCCGCGTCGGGCGCACCCGCGGCGAAGCTCTCGTTGGCGGCCTGGCGCAGCTGCTGCACGACCCAGGGGTCGCCCTCGGGGTGCATCTCCAGTAAATGCCGTGCGGCTGCCGAGGCGCCGTGGCCGCCGTCGATGAGGGCCTGGGCGGCCATGCCGTGCATCGCGACCCGTACGCCGGGCGGGATCGACCGGTACACGGCCGTCGCGATGAGCGGGTGGTAGAACTCCACGACCTCCTTGCTGCGCAGGCCGGTCAGGACGGTCAGGATGCGTGCGGCCCGCAGCTGCGAGATGGCCTCGGAGGCCTGCGCCTCGCCGAGGGCGGCGACGCTCGCGACGGTGCTGGTCGGTACCGCGTTGCCCAGGACCGCGGCGGCCCAGGCGAGCCGGACCGTGGAGGGGCCGAACTGCTCCAGGCGGTCGATGAGACCGCTGCCCTTGACGGCGGACGCGAGGTCGCGCAGCTCCGGGATGTTGTCCTGGTTCGGCTTGAGCCCCTGGTCGCGGCCCTTCATGGCCAACTCGACGACCTCGAAGGGGTTTCCCGCCGTGATCGCCCAGCACTCGCGGCAGAACATGTCGTCGGCGCCGGAGCCGAGGGCGTCGCGCACGATGCGCGCCACCGCGCCGGTCGTCAGCGGTGCCAGCTCGTGCGGGCGGGTGCCGCGGCGCCCCATGAGGGCGCGCAGGAACGCGGCGTCGGCGGGGATCTCGTCCGGCCTGCACGCCACGATGATCAGCATGGCGAGTTCTTCGGCCCGCGCCGCGAACGAGGTGAGCCAGGCCAGGGACTCCGCGTCCGCCCAGTGCGCGTCGTCGAGGACGAGCACCACCGGCGCGTTCCGCACGGACAGTTGGGTGACGACCCAGTCCAGGCCGTCGCGGACGCCCTGCGGGTCGGGTGCCGCCGAGCCCTGGGCGGCGGCGGTCAGTCCGAGCGCCGGCGCGACGATGTCGTACCAGTTGCCCAGAGAGCCGCGCCGTTCGTCCTCCGTCATGGCTGCGTACGCCGGCTGGATGAGCTGGCGCATGACGTGGAACGGAACCTGCTTCTCCTGTTCGCCGCCGCGTGCGAAGAGCACGGTGCAGCCCCGCTCGGCGGCGTGCCGCCGGGCCTCGGCCAACAGGGTGGTCTTGCCTATGCCTGCCGATCCCGCGAAGGTCAGGACGCCTCCGCGGCGGGTGGCCGGACCGAGGTCCGGCCCTCCGCACAGATCGTCCACGGCGCGCTGGATCGCCAGGATTTCGGACTCCCGCTCGAGCAGGGGCTGGGACGCCCCTCCTCTGGGTTCAGCGGCATACGACATTCTTGTTGCCCCCTCCTGCGCGTGCGGCCGAGTGTATGGCCCTGGGGGCGAGATGTTCCTGATTCAAGTTGTATTCCGGCATCTCGCCACTCGTGCGAGTGCCATGCTGTACCCTCCGCTCACGACGGCGCCCACCGGTGATCGGGAAATGGCGGGAAGCCGCCCCTGGCCGGGCTCAAATGATCACTCTTCGTCAGCGTCGCGGGACGGGGATCATGGGCAGGGCGCTGGGCTGCGGAATTCCGGCCGGTACTTCCCGCACGGTGACGCCGGGGGCGGGGGTCAGCCGCCACCGGGACGCGACGGCCGCGATCGCGGTCATGATCTCCGCGACGCCGAACGTGTCGCCGATGCACTTGTGCTGGCCCGCCCCGAAGGGGATGTACCGGTGCGGCCGCGGCCGTTCCTCGGCGCCCGGCTGCCAGCGGTCCGGGTCGAACACCCGGGGGTCGCGGAAGAGCGCCGGGTCGCGGTGCAGCGCGTACGGGCTGTAGGCCAGTTCGGCGCCTTCGGGGATCGCGACCCCGCCGAGCGTGAGCGGGGCGAGGGCGCGGCGGGTGAAGAGCAGCGGGGAGTGCAGCCGCAGCGCCTCCTGGAAGACGTGCCGCGTGTAGCCGAGCGCGGGCAGGTCGGAGGGCCGGACCGGCCGGTCGCCGACGACGGAGTCGATCTCGGCCTGCAGGCGCTCTTCGACGGCGGGGTGGCGGCTGATCTCGTACAGGGCCCACGCGAGGGTGGTCGCGGAGGTCTCCGTGCCGGCGAGGAGGAGCGAGACGACCTCGTCGCGGACCTGCTCGGGCGGCATGGCGGCGCCCGTGTCCGGGTCGGTGGCGGAGAGCAGCAGGGTGAGCACGTCGTGGCGCTCCTCCGGCCGGGGCTCCTCGTACCGGCGGATCACGTCGTCGATGACGGCGCGCAGGCGCTCGGCCGCCGTGTCGAAGCGCATGTTCGGCGGGATGGGCACCCGGTCCAGTGCCTTGGGCATGACCGCGCGCAGCAGCATCCCCTCCAGCACGACGGGCAGCGAGCGGTGCACTTCGTCGACGGCGGGGCGGCTCAGCTCGCCGGAGAAGACCATCTCGGCGACCGAGGACATCGCGTAGCGCCGGGTCTCCGTGAGGATGCACACCTCCTGGCCGGGCGCCCAGGAAGCGGCCATGGCCTCCGCCTGACGGCTCATCGTCTCGGCGTACCGGGCGATGTGGTTGCGGTGGAAGGCGGGTTGGATCATCCGCCGCTGCTTGCGGTGGAACGCGCCGTCGGTCGTCACTATGCCGTTGCCGAAGACGGGCCGCAGCCGGTCGAAGATGCGGCCGCGGCCGAACTGCTCGGCCCTGGCGACCAGCACCTCGTGGACGAGTTCGGGGCTTGTCAGGAGGTGGACGGGCCAGGTGCCGATGTCGAGGCGCACCACCTCGCCGTGGTCCCGGAGGGACTCCAGGAAGGCGATGGGCTCCCGCCACAGGGGGAGGGCGTGGCCGAGGAGGGGTAACCGCCCCGGCGCGACGGGGGCCCGGACCCCGGTGGCTTCCAGTCCTGCGTGTGCCATGGCCCGCCCCCCTGTCATGCCACCGATACCAGGTCCGGACGGGTGTAGGCAGACTCCAGCCCGGCCGCGAAGCGTTCGTCGCGGTACCGCGTGCACTCGTAACGCTGCCACAGATCGGCGCCGATCATCCAGTCTTCGCAGCTGTGCACGTACCGGGCGACGGCGTCCCGGAGTTCGGCGCCGGCCGCGGGGTCGGCGTCGAGCACCTCGAAGAGGCGGCTGCGTCCGGCCAGGTACTCCTCTATGCGGACCTGGATGCGCTGTTCGACGGCGCGGACGGCGTCGGGCAGGGAGCGGCCCTCCCAGGCGGCGACGAGGGAGACCAGGTTGTTGGTGTCCCCGCAGGAGTGCTCCTTCGGCAGGGAGAAGACGTCGTTGCCCCAGGAGATGATGTCGAGGACGCTCGCGACGAGCTGCCGGAGCTCGCGCATCTCGTGGACGTGCTGCGGCAGGTCGAGGCCGAGGCCCCCCTCCACCATGTCCATCATGGGCAGGATCTGGGAGCTGTGCCGGCGCAGGAGGATGTACTCCTCGACGGTCGGGCGCCCGTTGCCGTCGCGGTTGCCGGCCTCCTGGTCCAGCGAGGCCAGGACGAGCCTGACGTGCGTGCGGTAGCGGGTCGCCCCTTCCGGGGACAGTCCCGCGAGGATGCGGTCGCAGAGTTCGGCGAAGCCGCTCACCAGCGGGTTGCGGGCGAGGTCGGGGCCGCCGACGCGGCCCGTGTCCAGGTACTCGGTGATGGCGCCGACCACGGGCCGCCAGGCGGCGACTTCGCCCTTCCTGATGAGGTGGTCGTGCTGGTCGTCGAGGACGAACGACCAGGCCATCCACTGGGCGAGCAGCAGGACGCGTTCGTACGGCACGTCCCCGCTGACCCGGCCGGCGAGATGGCCGCAGCCGATGCCCGAGAACTGGTCCGCGGCACTCGTGACCAGTTCGTGGCGGACCACCCACGAGGTGGCTTCCGCGTTTGCCCGCGCGGCCTGCGGGTGCTTCGCGTTGCCGAATGGCAGGTGGAAATCCGGCACGGAGAAATTCTGCAGCGGCGGCATTTGGCTCCCCCCAAAGACGTCTGATTCACCAATGGTCGCCCGGTCGGTTGTCCGGGCGTCACGACCTGGAACGTTCCTCCCTCATGAAGAATCGTCACGGGGTCAGGGTGGTGTCAGTGGGGAGGAACCGGCCGCACGGCGACTGGTTCCGGCCATCCGTAAAGCAATTAACCCCCAGAAGGGCGGGGAGTGTCAATGTAGGCCACGGGAAGACGGTGAATTGATCCCAAAAACACCACGAGGTGTTCACCGCGGATATGTGAGTGGCATAGTCACGGCCGGTTGCACGGTCCACGGGGCCGGCGGACGGGCGCGCGCAGGGGCGCGCGAGCGGTCGCAAGCGCGGCGATGTGGCCGAAGAGCGCCTGGGGGCAAGTGCGTTCGGTCTAGACTTGCGGGCGGGCGACGCCGCCCGGGAGGGGTGGGGGAAGTGACCGAACACCGTCCGGCCGACCCGTCCCATCCGTACGACCCGGAGCCCGAAGGCCCGGAGGGCGACGTCCTCGGCTGCTACCTCGAAGACCTGCGGCACCGCCTGGGCGGCGCGCGGTTCGAGGCGCTCATCCGGGCCGTCCAGGCGACCTGCGCCCTCCTTGACGACGGCCCGCGGCCGGTGCTGGAGGTCCCGGACGGCAGCGGGCTGCCGTCCGACCTGCGGCGCGAGTACGTGGCCCTGCTGGCGGTGATGATCACGGGGCGAGCCGACCACCGGCTGGTCCAACTGACGTCTCCGGACGGGAACATGGGGTGGGCGGTCGTCGACGACACCGCCGCGGCCGCACCCGGGCGCGGGCCCCTGGCCGTCCCCGCGGAGCCGAACGCCGCCGCAGACGCCGTCCGCCGCCTGCCGGGCCGGGCGAACCCGCTCCCGCGGCCGCGGAGTTAGGGCCTGTCCGGCGGCGCGGAGCCGGACAGGCCCTGGGTACTCGTCAGGCGAGAAACCGGAAGGCCGGACCGCGAGCGGCCCGGCCTTCCCCCGGCGTGCCCTGCGAGGCCGCGTTCAGCGGGAGTCGGAGCCCGCCGCCGCATTGCGCCAGACGGTGACGTCCAGGGTGAGGTACTTGCTCGGCGAGTCCTCCGGGGAGACGCCCCGCACCGTGACCAGGCCGAGGTGGCCGGTGCCGGTGGTCACGCAGACCTGCCGGCCCGTCCCCAGCTGGTCGGTCTTCACCTTCTGCGTGAACCGGGTCTCCGCCCGGCAGGTGGCGAGCGACCCCTTCTGACCGGGGTCGAGCAGGACGAGCGATCCGCCCTTGGTCTCCGCGTCGAGGTAGTCGCCCGTGTCGTAGGAGAGTTCGTAGCCGCCGTCCTCGCCCTTCTGCGGGCGGAGGTCCTCGTCGCCCAGGGTCAGGTGGTAGCCCGCCACCAGGTTGATGCCCTTGTACTCGGCCGGCTGCGGATCGGGCCTGTTCGCGGCGCCGGACGGCTTGGCCGCTGTCCCCGTGCTCCCGCCGCCCCCGCTGCCGTCGGCGCCGGCGCTGCTGCCGGCGGCCTGGGAGCCGCCGTCCTTCCCCTTGACCACGTTGTAGCCGACAGCGCTGACGGCCACGGCGAAGCCGATGGCCACGACCGCCATGACGGCGCCGCGCGGCTTGCGCGGGGTTACGGGCGCCGGCGGCACCGGGAACTGCCCGCTGTGCACGGGGTACGGGGGCGCGGTGGCGAACTGCGGGGCCGTGTAGGGGCTGGCCGGCTGGTACCCCTGCTGCGGGTGGGCCGGGGGCGCTGCGGGTGCCAGCGGCGGCGCGGTCGGCGGGGGCGTGTACGGGGCGCCCGCCGGGGAGGTCGGCTGGTGGGCCACGCCGCCCGGAGCGGTCGGCTGGTGCGCCACCCCGGCGGGGGCGGTCGGCGGATGCGCCGGGGCGGCCGGCGAGGTCCCCGACCCATGGGCGGGCGGGGCGGGTGCTGCGGCGGGGGCAGCGGAACGCGCGGTGATCTCCGCGGTGACCGCGGCGGGCAGCCAGTCCTCGGCCCGGCGCAGCGTGGTGGCGTCGTTCGCGGACTGGCACAGGGCGATGACCTCGGCCACGGTCGGCCGGTCGGCCGGGTCCTTGGCCAGGCAGCGAGTCACCAGTTCGGACAGCTGCTCGGGCACCCCCGAGAGGTCCGGCTCCTCGTGCACGATGCGGTACAGCACCCCGTGGGAGGCGCCCTCCCCGAACGCCGGCGCGCCGGCGGCCGCGTACGCGGCGACCTGCCCCAGGGCGAAGACGTCCGTCGCGGGGCCGACGCCGCGGCCCGCCGCCTGCTCCGGAGCCATGAACGCGGGCGTGCCGACCGCGACGCCGCTGCCGGTGAGGGAGGTCGCGTCGGCGGCGTGGGCGATGCCGAAGTCGATGACGCGCGGGCCGTCGGCGGCGAGCAGCACGTTCGACGGCTTCAGGTCCCGGTGCACGATGCCCGCGCCGTGGATGACCTGGAGCGCCTCCGCGATGCCGGCGACCAGCAGGAGCACGGTCCCGACCGGCAGCGCCCCGTGCGCGGACACGGCGGCCGCCAGGGAGGGTCCGGGCACGTAGGCGGTGGCCAGCCAGGGGTGTGGGCCGTCGGTGTCGGCGTCGATGACGGGAGCGGTGAACAGCCCCTGGACGCGCTGCGCGGAGCGGATCTCCTGTGCGAAGCGCCGCCGGAACTCGGGGTCTTCGGCGAACTCGGGCCGGATCACCTTGACCGCGATCGGGCGGCCGCCCGGCGTGTGGGACAGGTAGACCTTGCCCATGCCGCCGGCGCCGAGCCGGGCCGCGATGCGGTATCCCGCAATGGTGGCGGGGTCATCCGGTCCCAGCGGCTCGAAGTGCACCGGCTTGCCGGTGCCTTCCGACCCGCCGCCCCCGTACGGATGCTGACCGTTCATCACCTTGCTGCTCCCAAGTCCTGCACGTTCGATGCGCACCGAACCCTATCCGAGGACGGGCGGGGGCGCGGGATTCCGAGACCGTAATGACATGTATCTGACAGGTCGTTCTGGGTAGGGTGGGCGCCGCACGACGCCGGGAGGACCGGCAGCGGCCGCCCCCACGACACCCGGCGTTGCCCGGCCTGCCACCCGCGGCCCCTACCGTCCTCGACGCCACCCGCCCACCGCTCTGCTCCCCGCCCCCGACCCGACCGGGCTCGGGGCATCCCCTTCCCGAGGAGTGACCGTGGAACGTCGTACCTTCCTGCGCGGCGCCGTCGTCGGCTCGTCCGCCGCCGCCTTCGGCGGCACTCTCATGCGCGGCGCCGCGTACGCCGCACCCGCCCAGCCGGGTCCCGGCCCCTACGGGGCGCTCGGCGCGGCCGACGCCAACGGCATCATGCTGCCCGCCGGTTTCACGAGCCGGGTCATCGCCCGGTCGGGGCAGACCGTCACCGGCACTTCCTACACCTGGCACAACGCCCCCGACGGCGGCGCCTGTTTCGCCGACGGCACCGGCTGGATCTACGTCTCCAACTCGGAGATCAACCCCTCGGGCGGGGCCGGCGCGGTCCGCTTCAACTCCTCCGGCGCCATCACCTCCGCCTACCGGATCCTCTCCAACACCCGCCAGAACTGCGCGGGCGGGAAGACGCCGTGGAACACCTGGCTCTCGTGCGAGGAGGTCAGCCTCGGCTTCGTCTACGAGACCGACCCGTGGGGCGTGAACGCGGCCGTCCAGCGCCCCGCGATGGGCCGGTTCAAGCACGAGGCGGCGGCAGCGGACCCCGTCCGCCAGGCGGTCTACCTGACGGAGGACGAGTCGGACGGCTGCTTCTACCGCTTCCTCCCCACCACCTGGGGCAACCTGTCCTCGGGCACCCTCCAGGTCCTCAAGGCCGGCTCGGGCACCTCCGGCTCCTTCACCTGGCAGACCGTCCCGGACCCGGACGGCTCCCCGACCGCGACGCGCAACCAGGTCTCGGGCGCCAAGCGCTTCAACGGCGGCGAGGGCTGCCACTACGCCAACAACACGGTCTGGTTCACGACCAAGGGCGACAACCGGGTCTGGCAGCTCAACCTCTCCACCAACACCTACGAGCTGGCCTACGACGACTCCCTCGTGGTCGGCGGCGGCGCCCCGCTGACGGGCGTGGACAACGTCACGGGCTCCTCCTTCGGCGACCTGTACGTCGCCGAGGACGGCGGCAACATGGAGATCTGCGTGATCACCCCCGACGACGTGGTCGCACCGTTCCTGCGGATCACCGGCCAGAGCTCGTCCGAGATCTGCGGCCCCGCCTTCTCGCCCGCCGGCAACCGCCTGTACTTCTCCAGCCAGCGCGGCACGACCGGCAGCTCCTCCGGCGGCATCACCTACGAGGTCACGGGCCCCTTCCGCACCTGACCGCCACCCCGCCCGCCCGCCTCGCCCGGGGCCGCCCCGCCTCCCGGCGGGCTCCGGGCGGGCCGGGGCATGCCCGGGGCGAGCCCGGGTAGGCGCCGGTACCCGAGGACGCGCAGGGAAGGGGATGCCCCATGGCCGGCACGGACATGGCCCGGTTCGTCGGGTTCAAGGTCGACGCCTCCGACGGTCACATCGGCAAGATCGACAGGCACAGCGAATACGTGGGCCGGCAGTTCATCGTGGTGGACACCGGGCCGTGGATCTTCGGTCGGCACGTGGTGGTGCCCGCCTCCCTCGTCGCCCGCGTCGACGAGGAGAACGAGACGGTCCACCTGTCGGCCTCCCGCGAGCAGGTCAAGCACTCGCCCGAGTTCGAGAGCGGCCGGTACGAGGACGACGTGGCCCTGCTCCAGGTCATCGAGCGGTACTACGCGGACGGCCACACCTGAGGGGCGTCCGCCCCGCCGAAGGCTCTCAGTGCGGCGCCGGGCGCTGCCGCGCCCGGCGCAGGTACCGGGCGAGGGCGTCCGGGTCGTCGAGGATGTCGCGGTCGCCCTTGCCGACGGGCCGCCCGTTGACCTCCAGAGCCGGTGTGGCCTTGATCCACGAAGTGCTCACGGCCCGGTCGGCCGCCTCCACGAAGTCCCGGTGCCTGCCCGTGCGCACCGCCTCGTCGAAACCCGGGTCGCGCAGCCCTTCCACGGACGAGGCCAGGGAGAGCAGCGTGCCGCCGGTGAACCCGCCGCGCCTCTTCACCGCCGCCTGCCCGCGGTGGAGCACCTCGTGCAACTCCGCGAACCTCCCCCTGTCCAGGGAGGCCCGCAGCGCGTTGACGGCCCGCTTGGACCCGTTGCCGAGGAACGATCCCAGCACGTAGTGGACCTGGACGTCGCCTTCGGCTGTCATCCTGCGCAGCCGCGGACCGCTTCCCTCCGTCTGGAACTCGGCGCATCCCGGGCAGCTCGGATCCTCGTACACCCGGACGGTCACCGGCGCCCCCGGATCCCCGACGACCACCGTGTGCCCCTCCGCGCCGAGCGCCGCAGCCACCGGCCCGGTGTACCCCTCGTGTGCTCGGCTGCCCCACCGCGCCGGGAGGCATCCCGCGGCAGTCGGCACGATGACTGCCGCACCCGCGGCGGCGAGCACCGAACGTCTGCTGACCTGCACGAACATCCCCTCCCTGATCCAAAGGGGGAAGCGTACGCACCCCTCTCCGGCCCGCCCCGCCCGGGGTGCCCCGGAACCGGCGGCAGGCGCCGGCTCCGGCCGGGGCCCGGCCGGAGCCGGCAGGCGGGCGGCCCCTTTTCAGGGCCCGGCGGGAATCGGTGACGGGGCGGTGGTGCGGCCGGCCGGGGAGGCGAACCACGCGGCCCAGTCGTCGAGGTCCTCGGCGTCCGCCGCGGAGCGGCCCGCCCAGGCGACGTGGCCGTCGGGGCGTATGAGGAACAGCCCTCGACCGTAGGCCGCATAGGCGTCGATGCGGACCGCCCGCAGGTGCGGCAGCGGCGGCAGTTCCCCGGGCAGGTCGGTGTCGACGGCGAGCAGGGTGAAGTGCGGGCCCCGGTAGAGGTCGAAGAGCCGTATGCCGTCGCGCTGCCCGTCAGGCGCACGGTCGCCGGCGACGAGGGAGCCCTCCGGCAGTCCGGTCCGGGGCTCCCGGCTGAGCGGCGACTCCCGCAGGTGTATGCCGAGCTGCCGGGTGGCGGCCCCGCGGCGGTCTTGGCCGCGGTGGATCCGGGTCGACAGGCCGAGCATCTCGGCGGCCTGCGGCCGCCTCTCCCGCTCGTACGTGTCGAGCAGGGTCTCGGGGGCGCCGTCGCACAGGACCGCGGCCAGCTTCCAGCCCAGGTTGTAGGCGTCCTGCACGCTGGTGTTGAGCCCCTGCCCGCCGGCGGGTGAGTGGATGTGGGCGGCGTCCCCGGCGAGGAAGACCCGGCCCTCGCGGAAGCGGTCGGCCAGGGCGGCGTTGACCGTGAAGTCGGAGGCCCAGCGGACCTCCCGCACCTCTTCGGCTCTGATGTGCGTCAGGCCGGCTATCAATGCGCGGACCTCGTCCTCCCCGGGCTCGACGCCGCCCCCACGGTACTGGCCCACGAACTGGAACAGCTCGGTGCAGGGGAGCGGGCACAGGGCGGCGTAGCCCCTGCTGCCGTCCTCGGCGGGCGCGAACATGTGCCAGTTGCCGCGGTCCAGTGAGTCGATCGCGACATCGGCGACGACCAGCGGGACGGGGTCGACCCGCTCGCCGGCCATCCCGACCCCCGTGAGCCGGCGGACCGTGGACCGGCCGCCGTCGGCGCCGACCGCGTAGCGCACGCGCACGGTCCGCGTCGCCCCGTCGGCGCCCGCCAGCTCGGCGGTCACCCCTTCGCCGTCCTGCGCCAGGCCGGCCAGCGCGATCCCGAAGGACACCGTGCCGCCCAGTTCGCGCAGCCGGGCCAGCAGCACTTCCTGGGTGGCCCACTGCGGTACCAGCCAGGGTTCCGCATACGGCTCCTGCTCAGTGGGCGCCACCTCCTCGAACATGCGGTGCTCGCCCAGCCGCACCCCCTCCCTCCAGAGCATCCCCACCGGTGCGGGCCCGCCCCTGCCGAGGATCGCCCCGAGGACACCCAGATCCTCGAACACCTCCAGCGTGCGCGGCTGGATCCCCTTGCCCCGCGAGCCCGGGAACAGGCCCGCCGCACGCTCGACGACCAGCGGCCGCACCCCGCGGCGCGCCAGGTCGCAGGCCAGCGTGAGACCGGTCGGCCCGGCCCCGACGACCAGCACCTCGCTGCCCGCCCGCTCCTCCGCGGACCACCCCCCGCCCCGCTCCGCGCCCACTCCTGCACGGCCGGCCGTGGCCGTCACCCCGTACGCGTCCATCTCTCCGCCCCCGTTCGTCCCATCCCGCACGGCCCATGCGCCTGCGTGCGCACGCACCCCCTTCGAGCATTTCCTTAACGCCGTTAAGGAGAGCACATCGAAAGTGTCTCCTTAACGTTGTTAAGCTGTCAACCCCCGGCACAGTGGCAGCCCGAAGAGAGGCAGCGATGACCCAGAAGCCCGACCGCACGCCCCCGCGCGTCCCACCCCTGAGCCGCGCCACGGTCGCCGAAGCGGCGCTGCGCCTGCTCAACGAGACGGGCCTGGAGAAGCTCACCCTGCGTGCCATCGCCGCCGAGCTGGACGTCAAGGCCCCGGCGCTCTACTGGCACTTCAAGAACAAGCAGGAACTCATCGACGAGATGGCGACGGAAATGGTCCGCCGCATGACGGCCGACGGCGCCGACGGCGAACCGGAGCCGGCCGCCGGCCCGGCATCCGGCCCCGACGGCACAGAGGACCCGGGCCCCGCCTGGCGCGAACGGCTCCTCGCCGCGAACCGCGCACTGCGCCGCGCGCTGCTCTCCTACCGCGACGGCGCCCGCGTCTTCAGCGGCTCGCGTTTCACCGGGACGGACCACGCCGAACACGTCGACGCCCAGCTCCGGGTCCTGGTGGAAGCGGGCTTCGAGCTGCCCCAGGCCGTCCGCACGTTGACGACCGCCTTCCTGTACACGCTCGGCTTCGTCACCGAGGAGCAGGGCGTGCACCCCGCGCCGGGCGAGCGCCGCGAGGGCTTCGACATCGCCGAGCGAAGCGAGCGGCTGGCCGCCCACCCCCTGGCCGCGGCCGCCGGACCCCACCTCTTCCAGGAGTACGACGACCACTTCGAGGAGGGACTCGGGCTCATCCTCGAGGGCGCGGCCGCTCGATACGGGATCCGCTGACGGCGGGCGCCACGACGCGCGGCGCGCGGTCCCGCGGAGCCCCCGAGCCCACCGCTTTCCGGCCCCCTGCGCAAGCGCGCGCCTACGCCCCGGCCCGCCCCGCAGGCCCTGGGGAGCCGGCGGCGTCCGCGACGCGCGCCGTGCCCGCGACGCCCGCCGTGCCCGCCGCGTCCGCGACCGCCGCGGCGCCCGCCGCCCCCAGGCCCCCGTCGTCCCCGAGGTCCGGGATCTGCTGCTCCGACCAGATCACCTTCCCCTCGGGCGTGTACCGGGCCCCCCACCGCCGGCTCAGCTGGGCGACGAGGAACAGTCCGCGGCCTCCCTCGTCCGTAGTCGTCGCATAGTGCAGGCGCGGGGAGCTGCTGCTGCCGTCGAAGACCTCGCAGGTCAGCACCCGGTCCCGGAGGAGGCGTACGCGCACCGGCTCGGCGCCGTGCCGGATCGCGTTCGTGATCAGCTCGCTGAGCACCAGCTCCGTGGCGAACACCAGCTCCTCCAGCCCCCACTCCTCCAGCTTCGCGGTCGCGGCGGCCCGGAGCTGGCCCACCGCGCTCGGTTCGAACGGCACCTCCCATTCCGCGATCCGGTCCGCCGGCAGGGACGACGTACGGGCGACGAGCAGGGCGACGTCGTCGCGGGCACGCACCGGCAGCAGCTCGGCGAGGACCGCCCGCACGGTGTCCTCCGGGCTTCGGCCCGCGCGGGCGAGGGCGGCGCGCAGCAGGTCGAGTCCCTCGTCGATGTCCCGGGCCCGGTCCTCGATCAGCCCGTCGGTGTACAGGACCAGCCGGCTCCCCTCGGCCAGGTCCAGCTCCGCCGACTCGAACGGGAACCCGCCCAGGCCCAGCGGCGCGCCGGCCGGCAGCTCCGGCGCCTCCACCCGGCCGTCCGCGTGCACCACCAGCGGCGGGACGTGCCCCGCGCGCGCCACCGTGCAGCGCCGCGCCACGGCGTCGTAGACCGCGTACAGGCAGGTGGCGCCGAGGAGGCCGCCTTCGGCGCCGCCGCCCTCGCCGTTCTGGTCGGTGTACTGCACCAGGTCGTCGAGGCGGGCGAGCAGCTCGTCGGGCGGCAGGTCCAGGGAGGAGAAGTTCAGGACGGCCGTGCGGAGCCGGCCCATGGCGGCCGCGGCGTGCAGGCCGTGCCCGACTACGTCGCCGACGACGAGCGCGACGCGCCCGGCCGGCAGCGGGATCACGTCGAACCAGTCGCCGCCCACACCCGACTGGGCGGGCAGGTAGTAGTGGGCCACCTCCACGGCGCTCTGCTCGGGCAGGTCCCGCGGCAGCAGGCTGTGCTGGAGGGTGATGGCCACGGCGTGCTCGCGGGTGTAGCGGCGCGCGTTGTCGATGCTGACGCCGGCCCGGGCCACCAGCTCCTCCGCCAGCGACAGGTCCTCCTCGTCGAATGGCTCGGGCTTCTCGGAGCGCCAGAAGTTGACCACCCCGAGGACCACCCCGCGGGCCTTGAGGGGCGCCGTGATCAGCGAGTGGATGCCGTAGTCGATGACGGCCTGGGCGCGCGGCGGGTCCTGCGCGTACCAGCCGGGCGCCTTCTCCAGGTCGGCGATGACCTCGGCCCTGCCGCTGCTCAGGCCCCGCGCCTGCGGCGTGGACGGCAGGAAGTCGATCAACCGGCCGCGCGGGTAGAGCGGGATGTCGTCGCGGATACCGCTGACGCCGGTGCGGCGCAGGTCGCCCGGTGCCGCGGTGGGCTCGTCGCCCCGCAGGACCGGTTCCGCGAGGTCGACCGTCGCGAAGTCGGCGAACCGCGGCACGGCCACGTCGGCAAGCTCCTGCGCCGTCCGCTCCACGTCCAGGGTGGTGCCGACGCCGACGCCGGCGTCGTACAGGAGCCGCAGCCGCCGGCGGGCGGCCTCGGCGCGGGTGCTGAGCACCCGCATCTCCGTGGAGTCCCGGATGGTGACGGCCATCCCCTCGGGGCGGCCGCGGGGGCGGGTGGGCCGCTGGTTGATGACCAGCAGCCGCTCCCCGGCCTCCAGCACCTCGTCGGTCGCCTCACGGCCGGAGAGCACCAGGTCGGCGAGGTTCCCGTCGAGTTCGGCGAGTTCGCGGATGTGCCGCCCCTCGGCGTCGGCCGGCAGGCTGAGGAGCCGTTTCGCCTCGTCGTTGGCGAGGAGGAGCCGGCCGTCGCGGTCCGTGATCAGCACGCCCTCCCGTACGGCATGCAGCACCGCGTCGTGGTGCTCGTACATGCGGGTCATCTCGAGCGGGCCGAGGCCGCGGGTCTGCCGGCGCAGGCGGTTGCTGATCAGGGCGGCGCCGGCGGTGCCCAGGGCCAGGCCGGCCGCGCTGGCGCCGAGGATGACGGGGAGCTGCCGGTCGACGAGGCCGCTGACGTTCTCGACGGTCATGCCGGCCGAGACCAGGGCCTCCACGGCGCCGCTGTCGCCCTCGGCGAAGACCGGCACGACGGCCTGGATCTCCTTGCCGAGGGGGCCGTCGACGCTTTCCACGTGCACCTGACCGGCCAGTGACGGCTCGATCGTGCCGACGAACCGCTTGCCGATCCGGTCGGGGAGCGGGTGGGTGTAGCGGATCCCCTGGGTGTCCATCACGACGATGAAGTCGACGCCCGCCTTCTTGCGGGTCTCCTCCGTCAGCGGTTGCAGGATCGCGGACGGGTCGGGGGATTTCAGGGCTTCGTGCAGGCCGAGCGAGTGGGCAAAGGTTTCGGCGACGGACACCGACCGGTTCCGGGCCTCGCGCTCGACGTCGCTGCGGGACTGCAGCACCAGCGCCAGCACGGCGCCGGCGGCGAGCAGCACCACGATCGCCACCTGGAGGACGAAAACCTGTGTGGCGACGCTCCGCGGGCGCTTCCCGCTCAGTGACCGCACCGATGTCCCCGGCACGGGTTGCAAGGCTGGGTCACGAGACCATTTGTAGCACTGTCGCCGCGTGTGGGCCGGGAGCGGCGGACGGGCACGTCGGCCGGTGTGGTGCCGACGGCGGGGTCCGGGGGGCGCACGCCGGCGTGCTCAGCGGCCGTTGGGGCGTGCATCGGCGGTACCGCCGGCGCCGTCCTCGTGAGCGGCGCGCCAGGCCGCCACGGCCTCCTCGACATCGAACGGCGTGAGCCGCAGAGGCGGTCCGGGCGGCGGCATCCGCAGGGCGGCGGCGATCTTCACGTTGACCGCGGTGAGGATCTCCCGGACCCGGCGCTCGGAGCGGGCCGCGCGGACCTCCTCCGTCGCGTCCTCCGCCTCCTTGCGCAGGGCGAGCGACGGAGGCAGTGCGGCGAAGCCCTCGCGGTGCACCTTGCGGCGGATCCACCACATCTCGTCGTACGGCGCGTCGAGTGCGGGCAGCGGCTTGCCGAAGCCCTCCAGGCGGTCGAACTCGCCGCGGTCGGCGGCCTCACGGATCTGGCGGTCCACCCAGGACTCGAAGTCGACGCCCGGTGGCTTGCGCTCGGTCACGGTTCCTCCTGCGAGGGGCGTACGGGGTCGCTGCGGGGCGTAAGAAGTCCAGCCTAGCGCTGGGGCCCCCGGGGTTCCCCCGGCTCGGCGGGGGATCGCCGCTGCGCGGAGCAGGTCCCCTCCCCGCCCCTTCCCGAAACCGGGCTCCACCCGGCCGTCGCGGGAACCCCACCCCGCACCCGCGCCGACGGGGCTGGATGTGGCGCCGGACCGGCGAAAGTATCTTGACGTCGAGATTAACGTCCGGCAGGCTGCCACCAGGTATCTCGATGTCGAGATACTTTTTCGGGGGAGCGGAGACCAGGCATGCGGTGGCGGAAACGGCGCTCGGAGGGGCTGATCGCGCAGATCCGCAGGCCGCCGGGTGGGCGGGACGCGCGGACCATGCTGCTCGCGCAGCTGCTCGACCGCATCGGGACCGGGGTGTGGGCCGCCTCGTCCGTCCTCTACTTCACCTTCGTCATCGGGCTCGACGCACGGCGGTTGGGGCTCATGGTCGGTGCCGCCGCCGTGGCCGGGATCGCCGGGTCGCCCCTCGCCGGGCACCTCGCCGACCGGTTCGCCGTCCGACCCATGCTCATCGCCTGCCACCTGCTGCGCCTGGCCGCGCTGTGCGCGCTGCTCGCCACGACCCGGTACGAGGCCCTGCTGCTCCTCGTCGCCCTCACCCACCTGGGCGACCGGGCGGCCAAGACGCTGGAGATGCTCTTCGCCACCCGCGTCGCCGGCGAGCGCCGCGGCACCTACCAGGCGCTGTCGCGCAGCGCCGCCAACGCCGGATACGCCGTCGGCGCGGGGATCGCCGCCCTCGGGCTGGCCGCGGGGACCCGCGGCGCGTACGAGGCGCTCATCCTCGGCAACGCCCTGTCGTTCCTCGTCGCCGCGGCGCTCGTCGGCCGTACGCGGGAGCCCCGCGGACACGGCCGTCTCACCGCCCCGGCCGAGGAGGGTGCGCCTGCCCCCGGTGCGCTCGCGGAGGGGTCCGGCGGCAGTCCTTGGCGGGACCGGGGATACCTGCGGTTCGTGCTGCTGGACATCCCCATGAACCTCGACGACTCCCTCCTCAACGTCGGGCTGCCGCTGTGGCTGGTCCACCACACCGACGCGCCCCACGCGCTGGTGCCCGCCGTCCTCGCCGTCAACACCGTCCTCACCGTGCTGCTCCAGCTCGCCGTCTCCGCCCGGGTCCGCGAACCGGAGCAGGCCGCGCGGGCCGCCGGCTGGTACGGGCTCGCCGTGCTGTGCGCCTGCGCGCTGCTCGCCCTCACGCCGGCCCGCGGCGCCTGGGCGGCCTCAGCCGCCCTGATGGCGGCGGCGGTGCTCGTCACCGCCGCCGAACTGGTCCGCTCGGTGTCCTCGTGGGAACTCGCCGTCTCCCTCGCGCCCCGGGAGGCGCGGGCCTCGTACCTGGGCGTCGCCGGGATCTCCCCGTCCGTGCAGAAGGCCGCCGGCCCGCTGCTGCTGACCGGTGCCGTGATGGCCGCAGGGCCCGCGGGCTGGGTCGGGCTCGGCGCCGCCGTCGCCGGGCTGTCCCTCGTACAGCGGCGCGCAGCGCTGCGGCGCCTGGCGGCCCTGCGCCTGCCGCAGACGTCACGCCGGGGAGCCCCGCCGCAGGCCGCAATGGCGGTCGGTACCCGCGGTCGGCGCGGCGGCAGCCGGGGCGCGGGTGCTCAGGGGGATCCCGGTGGCGGGCCCACCATCCCGTCAGTCCGGTGAATTTTTGCCCCCGGGCCGGGTATGCGGGCTTCGGCAGCCCCCGAGGGCAGGCAGGAGACGGAGCACGATGGTGCGGCGGTTCTCGTTCGATGCGACCGCGACGGCGGCGGTGTCCGCCGGTGCCGCAGGGGAGGGCCCATGAGCGAGGACGTCCGCAGGCTGGCCCTCGGCACAGGCACCTCGGGAATCGTCGCTCGGTGCCGCGACTTCACGCGGCAGGCGCTCGCCGACTGGCATTGGCTGATCCCGCCCGCCGCCCCCGCACCGGCCGCCGGCACCGCCGGCCCCCACCTGAACGGCGTACGCCGCGCGGCCGCCCCCGACGACTGGACCGCCGCGGTCGAGGATGTCCTGCTCATGGTCTCCGAGCTGGTCGGCAACGCCTGCCTGCACGCGGGCGGCCCCAACGACTTCGTCCTGCGCCACTCGGACGGCCTGCTGCGCGTGGAAGTCGGCGACGGGAGCCCCGAGCACCCCCGCCGCCGAACGAACCCCGACCCCTCCGTCCCGGGCGGCCACGGCCTGCTGGTCGTCGACCGACTGGCCCGCAGCTGGGGCTGGGACGCCTACCCGGACGGCCGGATCGGCAAGACCGTCTGGGCCGAAATGTCGGCCCCCGCGCCGCCTCCGTGACAACCGGCTCCGTGATGCGCCCGGCGGCACGCCGACGGCGCCGTCACGCCTGTTGCGGATCCGGGGTTACGAGTCCTCCAGGAGGCCGGCCCGGAGCTTGGCCAGGGTGCGGCTCAGCAGCCGCGAGACGTGCATCTGGGACAGGCCCAGCCGCTCCCCGATCTCCGACTGGGTCAGCTCGTCCCCGAAGCGGAGCGACAGCAGTGTCCGCTCGCGCGGGGGCAGCGTCTCCAGGATCGGCTTGAGCGACTCCAGGCACTCGATCCGGTCGTACGCGGCCTCGTCCTCACCGAGCGCGGCCCGGTGGCCGACATGGGCGCGGCGCTCGCCTTCCTCCCGCTCCGGCACGTCCAGGGAGCGGGCCGAGTAGGCGTGCGACGCCTTCAAACCCTCGGCGAACTCCTCCTCCGAGACCTTAAGGCGCTCGGCGATCTCCGCGTCTGTGGGCTCCCGGCCCAGGTCCTGCTCCAGCGCGTCGTGCGCCTTCGCCGTGTCGATCCGCAGCTCCTGGAGCCGGCGGGGCACCCGGACGGCCCAGCTGGTGTCGCGGAAGAACCGCTTCATCTCCCCGGTGATCGTGGGCAGCGCGAACGTCGTGAACTCGACCCCGCGCTCCGGGTCGAACCGGTTGATCGCCTTGATCAGGCCGATCGTGCCGACCTGGACGATGTCCTCCATCGGCTCGCTGCGCCCCCGGAACCGGCGGGCGGCGTACTTGACCAGGCTGAGGTTGAGCTCCACGAGCGTGTTGCGCACGTACGAGTACGCGGCACTGCCCTCGTCGAGCGCCCGCAGCCTGCGGAACAGGGTCTCCGACAGGGTACGGGCCTCGCCGGTGCTGACGCCCAGCGTGTCCTGCGGGATGCCTTCGGTGACCTCGGTGCTGTGCATTCTCGCTCCTCCGACGGGCGGTCGCGCCGCAACGGGCGATGCGGGTAGGCCGTCTCGTGAGCTGTCCCGGGGTATATACCCCGACCGCCCCGGCCCGAAGCGGAATGAATCACCGCAAACCACCCGCCGGTCGGCGACCGGCGCAGGAGAGCGCAGCGGGCGACACGCGCGGCGGCGCACCCCTCCCGCGAGACTGGCGTGCGTCCGGCCGGCGCGCACCCGCCCGGGCGCGCGTCCGGGTCCCGGATCGCCTCTCCACCTGCGCGCACCCCCTCTGCCCGCGGCCGCCGGGCCGCCTGCCTTACGAGGTCCCACGCCGGGCCGCGCGGCCCCACGCGCCTGCTGCCGGATTCGCCCGAACGAAGCCCCGACGTACCGGAGGGTCAAATTCCGCATGCTGCCGTTCCTGCCATGCTTGAGACAGGTGCGCCAGGGCAGACGCACGGCGCCCACCGAGGAGGCATCAGCCTCCCGGGCACGGACCGAAGGAGTGAGCCTGGTGCGCATCGCGTTTCTGACCGCGCCCGAAGGGGTCGAGGAGATCGAACTCACCCAGCCCTGGAAGGCGGTGCTCGAGGCCGGGTGGATCCCGCGGCTGGTCTCGACGGAGCCGGGGGACGTGCGCGCGTACCGGCACCTCGACAAGGCGGGCCGCCACAGCGTCGACGACGTCGTCGGCGAGGCCGACGGCGGTGAAGGCGACGACAGCGGCAGCAGTCCGGCCGCCCTCGCCGCCGGCTTCGACGCCCTCGTCCTCCCCGGCGGCGTCGCCAACCCGGACGCCCTCCGCCTGCACGGGGGAGCCGTCGAGTTCGTCCGCCACTTCGTCGACGCCGGCAAGCCCGTCGCCGCGATCTGCCACGCCCCCTGGACGCTCGTCGAGGCGGGCGCCGTGAGCGGGCGTATCCTGACTTCCTGGCCGAGCCTGGCCACCGACATCCGCAACGCGGGCGGCACCTGGGTGGACGAGGAGGTCCACGTCTGCCGGGCGGCGCCCTCCACCCTGGTCACCAGCCGCAGGCCGGGCGACCTGGACGCCTTCTGTGCCGCGCTCGTCGAGGAGTTCGGGGGACATGGCAACCGTCGGGGTTGAGGAAGAGTACGTCCTGCTGGATCCGCTCACACGCCTTCCCGTGGCGCGGGCCGAGGACGTCCGCGCCGGAGCGGGCCTCGCGTCGCTGGTCGACGAGGGCGAGGTGCAGCACGAGCTGCTCCAGGCGCAGGTGGAGGTCGCCACCCCCGTGTGCAGCGACCTGGAGGAAGTGGGCGGCCACCTGCTGCGGCTGCGGCATGCGGTGGGCTCCGCGGCCGAGGAGCTCGGCTGCCGGCTCGCCACCTCCGCCACCGCGCCGCTGCGCGACGGCGTACCGCCCGCCATCACCCAGGAGGCGCGCTACCTCAAGATGCGCGAGGAGGCCCGCCGCCTGGTCGACGAGCAGCTGATCAACGGCATGCACGTGCACGTCGGCGTCCCCGACCGGGAGACCGGGCTCGCCGTCATCAACCGGCTCCGGGGCTGGCTGCCCACGCTGCTGGCCATGTCCGCGAACTCGCCCATGTGGGACGGCCGCGACACCGGCTTCGCCAGCTGGCGCACCCTCGTCTTCGGCCGCTGGCCCGTCGCGGGACCGCCGCCCTACTTCCCCACCCTCGCCGACTACGAACAGCGCGTCGACGCACTCCAGGAGGCCGGCCTCATCGCCGACCGGGGGCAGCTCTACTGGCACGCGCGGCTCTCCGAGCGCTACCCCACCGTCGAGGTGCGGTGCCTGGACGTGCAGCTCGACGCGGTCGACGCGGTCCTCCTCGCCGGCATCGTGCGGGCGCTGGTCACCACGGCGATCGCCGAGGAGAAGGCCGGAGCGCCGCAGCCCCAGTGCGCCCAGGAGCTGCTCCAGGCCTCCATGTGGCACGCCGCCCGGCACGGCCTCGGCGGCGCCCTCATGGACCCGGACGGGCGGCGGCACAGCGCGGGCGACGTCCTGTGCATGCTGCTGCAGCACATCACCCCGGCCCTGGAGGACGCGGGCGACATCCGCGAGGTCAGCGGCCTGCTGCACCGGCTGCTCCAGCAGGGCACCCCGGCGGACCGCCAGCGCCGGGCCCTCGCCGAAGGCGGCATGCCGGCGCTGCTCGACCTCATCACCGCCCACGGCCCCGCCGCCTGAGCGCGGCCCGGCGCCGGGCGGCCGTACCGCCGTCCGGGCCCGGCCCGAGGTGCGGGCCGCCGGACCCGAAGCGAGGATGAGCGGGACAAGGACGGAGCGTGAACCGTGGAGATTTCTACGAGGGAGGTCTTCGGCGCCCCGTGCTGGGTGAGCCTCATGGCCCGCGACCTCCAGCAGGCGCAGGAGTTCTACGGCACCGTGCTCGGCTGGAAGTTCCGGGCCGCCCGCCTCGGCGACGCGTTCACCGTCGCCGAGGCGGACGGAGTGCCGGTCGCCGGGATCGGGGCGATGGGGGGCGACGTCGTCGTCGCCCCGGCCTGGACGCCCTACTTCGCCGTCGAGGACGCCGACGCGGCCGCGGACCGCATCCGCGAGCGCAGCGGCACCATCGCGGTCGGACCGGTGTCCTTCGCCAACGGCGGCCGCGGCGCCCTCGCCGCCGACCGGGAGGGCGCCGTCTTCGGCATCTGGCAGGGCGGGGTGTCCGCCGACTGGCGCGTGGGCCGCGGCCCCTCCCCGGCCTGGCTGGAGCTGCGCACCCGCGACGCCTTCGAGGCGGCCATGTTCTACGGCGAGGTCCTGGAGTGGGCCACGGGCCGGGCCGGCTGCTGCGAGGTCGCCTACGAGGACGACCAGGTCGTCCTGCGGCAGACGGGCGAACCCGTCGCCCGCCTGAACGGCGGCATCACCGACGCGACGGCCCACGTCCCCGAGTCCCGGCCCCGCTGGCACGTCTACTTCCGGGTCCGCGACCTCGACGAGGCCATCGACTCCGTCGGCGCCGCCGGCGGCACCACCCTGTCCACCATCCTCTCCGGCCCCGACGCGCGATGGGTCACCGTCCGCGACCCGGAGGGGGCGATGCTGACCCTCACCGCCGCGCGGGCCCCGGAGGAGTGACATCCGCGGCCCGGGCCGGACGCTCTCGCGCCGGCGGCGGCCGTGGCCGGCCGAGCTGCCCCCGGCCGCCGGCGCGGCCGTGCTGGCCCCGGCCGTCATATCCGTCGGCCTGGCACTCCTCGGCCGCGAGGTGCTCTCCCTGGCCTTCTTCGCCGTCGCGGCCGCCCTGTACCTCGTCCTCGCGTACGACTTCGCGGCCCGGCTCGCCCGAGACCGCGGCCGGTTCCGCGCCGATGCCTACACCCCCGCCGCGCTGACGGCCGTGGCCGCCACCACCGTGCTCGGCTGCCGGCTCTCCCTCATGGGGCGGCAGGCCGCCGCGGCCGCGCTCCTCGCGCTGGCGGCACTGCTGTGGCCCGGCCTGCTCGCCGCCGTCGAACGGCACTGGAAACGCCGCATGCCGGGCGGCGCCTTCCTCGTCTGCGTCGCCACGCAGGGCCTCGCCGTGCTGTCGGCGATGCTCGCGGACGCCTGGCGCCTCGAATGGCCGGCCTGGGCCGCGCTCGCCGCCTTCTGCCTCGGCCTCCTGCTCTACGCGCAGGCCCTCGCCCGGTTCGACCCGCACGAGGTGCTCCGCGGAGCCGGGGACCACTGGGTCGCGGGCGGGGCGCTCGCCATCTCCGCCCTCGCGGGCTCCCGGCTGACCGCGTCCCCCGTGTGGACCGGCGGCCCCCACACCGCCCTGCGCTGGGCCACGCTCGTCCTCCTCGCCCTGTCGCTCGCCTGGTACGCGGTCCTCCTCGGCGCCGAGCTGCGCGCGTGGCGGCCCCGGTACGACATCCGGCGCTGGGCCACGGTCTTCCCGCTCGGCATGACCGCCGCCGCCTGCCTCTCGGCGGCCGGCGCGACCGGCGTCTCCGGGCTCCGAGTCCTCGGCGCGGTACTGCTGTGGATCGCCGTCGGCGCCTGGCTGCTGACCTGCGCCGCGCTCGCCGCAACCGGCCTCCGCCGCCGGACGCCCGCCCCGGCGGGCAGGGGCCCGGCCGCCGGACGCCCCGCCTCCGGACGACCGGGACCCGACCGGCCGACCGGGCACTGACGCAGACCGCCGCCCTACCGGCCGGCGCGTCCCGCCCCCGCCGCCCGATCCGCGAGGACGCCCGCCGCCGCGACGCCCGCCAGCACCGCGACCGCCGCCGCCAGCGCCGGCCCCGGACCCCAGCGCAGCGTCGCCGCCGCCCCGGCCAGCGCCCCGCCGAACAGCACCGCCACCGACCCCAGCCGCCGCAGCGCCCCGCGCCCCCACGGGTCGGCGGCCAGCCCGGCCAGGGCCCGCGTGACGACTGTGGTCGGCAGATCCGGCACGGCCGCCCGGTGCACCACGGCGTTCTGCAACCCCATCCCCAGCCCCAGCAGCACCACCGGCACGGCCCGCGGCCCGCCGCCGGCCGCCCACACGGCCAGGGCGGCGGCCACCAGCAGCGCCTGCACCGACACCAGCAGCCCGAAGACGCGCCGGGCGGGCCGGCCCCGGCGGATCGCCCCGCCGGCCACGGCCCCGCCCGCGAACCCGCAGAGCGCCAGCAGCGACGCCCCCGCCGACAACCCGTCCGCGCCGGCCAGGGCGAAGGCGAGGAAGGCCGTGTTGCCGGTCATGTTGGCGACGAACACGTGCTCCAGGCCCAAAAAGACCGCCGCGTCGACCAGCCCGCTCACGAACGTCAGCCCGAGCAGCAGCCGCGGAGGCACCGCGGGCGCCGCCGGCCGGCCGTCCCTGTCCATGCGCCACCCTTCCTGTCCCCGCCTTTCGGACGACGGATCGTCAGTGCCCGTCAGTAGGGTCCCTGCATGACCTACACGTTCCAGGTGACCATCGACAGCAACGACCCGCACGTGCTCGCCGACTGGTGGGCCGACGCCCTCGGCTGGGAGGTCGAGCCGACCGACGAGGCGTTCATCCGCCGCATGGTCGAGACCGGCCAGGCGAGCGAGGACGACACCACCACGCACCGCGGCGCCCTGGTCTGGAAGGCGGGCGCGGCGATCCGCCACCCGGAGGGCGCCGACCGGGCGCCCCGCGTGCTGTTCCAACTCGTGCCCGAACCCAAGACCGTGAAGAACCGCGTGCACCTCGACATCCGCACCGGCTCCGACGACCCGCAGGCCGTCGTCGAGCGGCTGGTCGCCAAGGGGGCCGTGCGCCTGCACGAGGGCCGCCAGGGCCCCTTCGCCTGGACCACCCTCGCCGACCCCCAGGGCAACGAACTCTGCGTCACCGGATAGCGTGCAGAGGGGGCGCCGCCGCATCCGGCGCCCCCTCCACCAGCACAAATTCGGTACCGGGCGGTCCCTCCCGCACCCGAGAATGAGCCATCTCGAAACAGGAGGAACCCATGGGCCACACGCAGGCCTACCTGACCCTGCACGACCTGCTGCCGCGGCAGGACCTGGCGGACGCCGTCGCATCCGGCCTCGTCAGCCGCAAGCGGCACCCCGAACTGCCGCTGTCCATCTACACCTACACGCGGACGGCACAGTACGAGCAGGTGTGGAACGACGTGACCGTGCGCTGCCGGGGGCTCGTCGCCGACGACGCCACCGGCGCCGTCGTCGCCCTGCCGCTGCCGAAGTTCTTCAACGTCGGCGAGCACGAGGCCGGCAGGCCGTACGCCCCGGCCCTGCCGGACGAGCCGTTCGAGGTGTACGAAAAGGTCGACGGCAGCCTCGCCGTGGTCTTCCACTACGCCGGCGCCTGGCGGGTCGCCTCCAAGGGTTCCTTCATCAGCGAGCAGGCCCGGTGGGCGCAGCGCCGCCTCGACGGCCGCGACACGTCCGGCCTGGTGCCCGGGGTGACGTACCTCGCGGAGATCCTGTACCCGCAGAACCGCATCGTCGTCGACTACGGCGACCGCCGCGACCTCGTCCTGCTCGCCGCGTACGGCCCCGACGGCACCGAGGTGCCGCTCGCCGAGGCCGCCGGCCACTGGGAGGGCGTCGGATCCGTCGTCCGCCTGTGGCCCGCCATGCCGCTCGACGAACTGGTCGCGCTCACCGGGGCGAGCCGGATGCCCGGCGGCGCCACCGCCACAGGCACCGAGGCGGAGGGCTTCGTCCTGCGGTTCGCCTCCGGGGTGCGCGCCAAGGCCAAGCTGTCCGAGTACGTACGCCTGCACAAGGTCCTCACCGGGGTCACCGAGCGGGACATCTGGCGCGCCCACGGCGTCCAGCGGTTCGCCGGCCTGCCCGCCAAGCAGCTCACGCAGACGCTGGGACTCACGGCGGCCGACTTCGAGGCCCACGGCGGCAAGCCGCTCGACGCGCTGCTGGAGCAGGTGCCGGACGAGTTCGACGCATGGGTGCGGGGGGTCGTCGACCGGCTCGAAGAGGAGGCCGCGCACCGCGAACGGGCCGTCGACGAGGCGTTCCGCGAGCTGGCCCACCTCGCCGCCGACCGGGGCGCGTTCGCGCGCGCCGCGAAGGCCCTGCCGGACGGCGGGATCCGCGCGGCCCTGTTCCTGCGTCTGGACGACCGTCCGACCGGACTCCTCATATGGCGGCAGATCCGGCCGCAGGCGTCCGACCCGTTCAAGCACGACGAGGAGAACTGACCAGTGTCCGCACGACCCGATGAGCCCGGCCGCCCCGTGGTCCACGTCATGACCGGGCTGCCCGCCTCCGGGAAGACGACGGCGGCCCGCGCCCTCCAGGCCGAGTCCGCAGGGCGGATGCGCCGCGTCAACCTCGACGACCTGCGCGCCATGCTCGACCTGCCCGACCCGGAGCGGGGGCGCTCGTACCGGCACGAGCAGACCGTGCTGGCCGTCCAGGACGCGGCGGTCCGCGCCGCCGTCGACGACGGCTTCGACGTCGTCGTCGACAACACCCACCTGACGTCCCGGATACCGAAGCGGCTCAAGGCGGCGGTCGCCGGCCGCGCCGGGTTCGTGGTGCACGACTTCACGCACGTGCCCGTCGAGGAGTGCCTGCGCCGCGACGCCGGCCGGGAGCGGCCCGTCGGCGAAGAGGTCATCCGAGGCCTCGCCCTGAAGCTGGCGAGCGCCCGCAAGGGCGGCTGGCGGCTGACCGCCGAGTGGCTGAACGACCAGCCGGCCGCGACGCCGTACACGGCCGACCCGGCGCTGCCGCCCGCGGTGATGTGCGACATCGACGGCACGCTGGCGCTCACCGGCGACCGCAGCCCGTACGACTTCACGCGCTGCGAGGTGGACCTGCTCAACGAGCCGGTGCGCTACGCGCTGGAGGCGTTCCGGCGGGCGGAGGGCGACACGATCGTGCTGCTGTCCGGCCGGGGCGAGGAGCACCGCCCGCAGACGGAGGCCTGGCTCGCGCGGCACGGGGTTCCGTACGACGAGCTGTGGATGCGGCCGCTCGGTGACACGCGGCGCGACGACGTGGTGAAGGCCGAGCTGTTCGACGCCCACGTCCGGCACCGGTACGCGGTACGGGTGTCGCTGGACGACCGGGACCGCGTCGTGGCGCTGTGGCGGCGGATGGGCCTGCCCACCTGGCAGGTCAACTACGGCGACTTCTAGTCCGGCTCCCGGCCGCCGGCCGCACGGGCGGCTCCCGAGCCCATACTGGGACCGTGAGCGTGCTGATCGTGGACGGGGCCAACGTCGTCGGATCCGTGCCGGACGGCTGGTGGCGCGACAGGAGGGGCGCGGCCGAGCGGCTGCGCGACCTGCTGGCACGCCGCGCGCCCTCCGCGGACGAGGAGGTCATCCTCGTCGTGGAGGGCGCGGCCAAGGGCGTCGAGTCGGTGCCCGGGGTACGGGTGGATACGGCGCCCGGGAGCGGCGACGACCGGATCGTGGAGCTGGCCGCCTCGTACGAGGGGCGCGACTGCGTCGTCGTCACCTCGGACCGGGAACTGCGCGCCCGGGTCCGGGCGTACGGGGCGCAGTGCGTGGGGCCGCGTGCCGTACGCCCGGGGAGCTGACCGGGCGGTCAGTTGCCGCAGAACTCGACGCGGTCGAGGTTCTTGACGTAGCGGGCGGCGACCCAGGCGTTCCTGTGGCTGTCGGCCGCCTTGGCGGCCTTGCCGTCCTGGGTGCGGTGCTCGGACCGGGGGGCGCGCTTGTCCGAGTCCTCCTCTTCGTCCGCGTCCTCGTCCGCGTCCTCGTCCGCGTCCTCGTCCTCGTCGTCGCGGTCGTCCTGGTCGTCGCGGTCGTCGCGGTCGTCCTGGTCCTCGCGGTCCTGGTCGTCCTCGTCCTCGTCGCGGTCGTCGGACTCGTCGCGGTCGTCGCGGTCGTCGTCCTCCCGGCCGTTGCCGTGGTCGTCGTCGAGGTGCAGGCGGTACCAGATGTCGTTGCCGTCGACCTTCTCGCCGCGGGTCTTGCACTGGATCGCGACCCGGTGGTCCGCCTTGACGTGGCCGAGGGCGTCCGAGTGCGTGGAGGGCTTGCTGCGGACCGTCAGGGAGCCGCGGGCCACGACCTTGCCGACGACGTAGTGCCTGTCGCGGTCCTTGCCGGACTGGTCGCTCCTCGGCTCCAGGAGGACGACCTGGCGGGCCGGCTCGTCGGCGGCGACGGCGGTGCCCGCGCCGGAGAAGCCGAGCACCAGGCTTCCGGCGGCGAGAGCGAGGACGGCCCTGGCGGGCTTCTGCATGTGCGGGCTCCTCATGCGAAGACGTCCACCCGGTCGCGAACGCGTCGCCGGCCGGGGGCTGCGACCGGACGGTCGCCAGGGACGACTATGGCGGGGACGTATCGCCCCGCCCCGGTGACTCACCGGCGTTTAGCCCGAAACGCCCAATATGGCGGGACAGCTCCCACGGCGGGCCCCGCCGGGGATGCGGGGGAGGGGCAGGCCGTCCACAGTGGTGGGCATGGGCATCAACGACTACAGCGGCGGCCCCGGCGCCGACCAGACCGGCGTGCTGGTCGTGACGACGAACGACGTCCCGGGCTACCGCGTCGAGCGCGTGATCGGTGAGGTGTTCGGCCTCACCGTCCGCTCCCGCCACCTCGGCAGCCAGATCGGCGCCGGTCTGAAGTCCATGATCGGTGGCGAGCTGAAGGGCCTGACGAAGACCCTCGTCGAGACCCGCAACCAGGCCATGGAACGGCTCATCGAGGCGGCCAAGGCCCGGGGCGGAAACGCCGTGCTGATGATGCGCTTCGACGTCACCGACGCCGCCGACGTGGGCACCGAGGTCTGCGCCTACGGCACGGCCGTGGTCCTCGCGCCCGCCGGCACGTAGTCGGCAGCTCCTCCCGACCCGCCCCGCGGGGTGTAGGGGCCGCGAACCTATGCTCGGGGCATGTACCGCCAGTCCGTGCCCGACGTATCCGTGATCATCGCCGTCTACAATGCGATGCCGTACCTGAGCGAATGCCTCGAATCGGTCATGGGTCAGACGATCGGCGCCGAACGCCTGGAGGTCATCGCCGTCGATGACGGCTCCACGGACGGCAGCGGCGCAGAACTCGACCGCTACGCCGCCCGGTACCCGCAGTTCCGGGCGGTGCACCAGCCCAACTCCGGCGGCCCCGGCGGCCCCCGCAACCGGGCCCTCGACCTCGCCCGCGGACGGTACGTCTTCTTCGCCGACGCCGACGACTACCTCGGGCCCGAAGCGCTGGAGCGCCTCGTCGACATGGCCGAGGCCCAGGGCAGCGACATCGTCCTCGCCAGGCAGGTGGGCCTGGGCAGGACCGTCTCGGACAAGGCCCACCGGCACGCCGCCGAGGCGGACCTCTACACCTCCGAGGTCTACCGCTCCCTGCACTCGGCCAAGCTGATGCGCCGCCGGGTCATCGAGAGCGAGCACCTGCGCTACCCCGAGGACCTCTGGTACGGCGAGGACCAGGTCTTCGTCACCTCCGTCTTCCTGGCCGCCGCCCGCATATCGGTCGTCGGCGACTACGACTGCTACTACCTGCGCCGCCGCGACGACGGGCAGAACCTGACCTCCCGGACACGCACCGCCCACGAGACCGTGGCGCACATCGAGCGCGTGATGGCGCTCGTCGCCGACCGGGTGGCCGACCCGGTCGGCCGCCGGAGGATGCTCGGCCGGCACTTCCGCAGCCTGCTGCGCACCGCCCTGCGGCCGGCCGTCGCCGCCCGCCACGACGCCCCGGCCTACACGCAGGAGGTCTACGCACGGGCGCGGGCGCTGGTCGAGGCGTACTGGACCCCCGACATGGGCGGCGAACTGCCGCGGATCGACTGGATCCGGCTCTACGCGTTCGTGTGCAGCCCGCTGCCCGTCTTCGAGCGGCTCATGGAACACGACACGGCCGAGGAGCCGCCGCCCCGCGATCTGGTCGAGAACGGCCGGGTCTACCGCTGCTTCCCGCTCTTCCGCGACCCGGCGGCCGGGCTGCCCGATGTGCTCTACGACGTCACCGACCAAATCAAGGCGCAGCACGAGCTGTCCTCGCTGGCCTGGCAGGGGCGCCGCCTGCGGATCGCCGGCCACGCCTGCATCCCGTCCCTCGGCGCCGCCGGCACGGAGACGGAACTCGTCCTGCGGGAGCGGGACACCGGCCGGGAGTTCACCGTCCCCGCCGAGCCCCGCCCGGCATCCGGGGCCGCCGAGGAAGGGCCGGAGCCCGACGGCGCCGGATTCCTCGCCGAGGTGGACCTGGCCCGCATCGCCGGCGGGGAGCCGATCCCGCCGGGCACCTGGGACTGCTTCCTCAACGTCCGCGCCGCCGGGGTGACCCGCACCGTCCGGCTGGGCCGCCGGCACGCCGCCGATCTGGACCGGACGGCCCGCCGGGCCAAGGTCCTGGCCCGCGACCCCGGAGGGGCGACCGAACTCGCGGCCGCTCCCTTCTACACGGCCTACGGCAACCTGAGCTTCGAGGTGGTCCGCCGCATCCCGCTGCCCACCGGGTAGGGGCGCGCGGCGGGCCGCCGCCGCACGCCGGACGGCGCTGCGTCCGTGCAGCGGGGGGCGGAAAACTTTTCCGGCTGCGGCGGCAACCTCCGGCGGGGTCGCGCGTCGTGCGGGGGTGAAGGGGCGTCATCCCGCGCCCCGCGACGACCGACCGTGGAGAACCACCATGAGCCATGCCAAGCGCCTTCCCGCGCCCGTCCGCCGGACGGCCGCCGCCGCTGCCGCTGCCGCCGGTGCGGCCCTCGCCCTCGCCGGGCCCGCCACCGCCGCACCCGCGCAGTCCGCGACGCCGTCACCCGTGCCCAGTACGGCGACCCCCGCGCCGGAGAGCGCCACCCCGAGCCCCGCCCCCAGCGCCACCCCGAGCAGGCCCTCCACCCCCGGCCCCCGGCCCAGCGCCTCGGTCAGCCACCCGCCGACCGCCGTCCCCAGCGCCGCGCCCAGCGCCCCCGCCACAGCCGGCGGGGCCGACGGTGGCGCCTCGGCCGCCTCGCCGTCGCCGGCCGGCAGCCAGCTCGCCGAGACCGGCTCCTCGACGGCCACCGCCGCCGTCGGGGCCGGTGCGGCCGTCCTGCTCGCCGCCGGGGGCGGCACCCTCTACGCCGTGCGGCGCCGGGCCGACGGCTGAGGACGCCCGTGCTCCACCTGGCACAGCCCGCACCGCTCGCACGCCCCGCCGTCCCCGGACTCCGCCGGGCATGGCGGGGCCTGCGGGCGCTGCTGCTGCTCAGCGAACCGTCCCCGCCGCAGGCCCCTGCCCGGCTCGCCACGACCCCGTACGGGCCCGCGCCCGGCCGGGAGTACGGGCCCGCCGACGCCTTCGGGGAGCCGGGGTCCGGCGCTGGGCCCCGGCCCACGGTGACGGCGCTCTACCACGCGCACCGGCTGGGCATGGTCCGCCTGGCCGTGCTGCTCGTCGACGACCTGGCCACCGCCGAGGACGTCGTCCAGGACGCCTTCACCGCCCTCTACCGCCGCCACGGCGAGGACATAGCCGAGGTCGACAACGCCCTGGGCTACCTGCGCACTGCCGTTGTCAACACCTCACGGTCCGTGCTGCGCCGCCGGCGGACCGCCCGTGCCTGGACCCCGCCGGCCCCGGTGGACGTACCGTCCGCGGAGGAGCACGTCGTCCTCGACGAGGCCCATAGGGAGGTCCTCGCGGCGCTCGCCCGGCTCACCCCCCGGCGCCGGCAGGTCCTCGTCCTGCGCTACTGGGCGGAGCTGAGCGAGGCGGAGATCGCCGCGACCCTCGGCATCAGCCGGGGCGCCGTGAAGTCGAACGCGAGCCGCGCCCTGGACGCGCTGGAACGGATCCTGGAGGGTCGGACATGACGTACGGCGAACGCCCCGTCGAGCGCCCGGTCGAGCGCAGACTGCGCCGGGCGCTCGGGGCCCGGGCGGCGTCGGTCACCGTACGGGACCTGCGTCCGGCGGACCCGCCGGGCCCGCAGGTGCGCCGCGGGGCCGGTGCGTGGCTGCGGTTGGCGCGGCACCGGCGGCGTCTCGCCCTGCCGGCGGCGGCCGGGCTGGCTGCGGCCGCCGCTGCCGCGGCCTACCTGCTGTCCGGGCAGGGCGCCGGACCGGTGCGGCCGGAGCCGCCGGCCGTGCCGCCCCCGTTCACGACGCCCGGGCCGGTACCCGGCACGCCCGGCCCGGACGCGCCGTCGGCGGTGCCGTCCCCGGAGCCGTCCTCGCCCGGTGCGACCCGGGCCACACCGGCACCGGGCCCCTCGGCGACCCCGCAGGGGCAGCGGCCGCCGGCCTCGCCCTCGGCGTCCGCTTCGCGGCCCGCGCCGCCGGCGTCCTCCCCGGCCCCGCAGCAGGGGACCGCGGCGGCGTCCGCGTCCCCGGGGCCGAGCCGCAGCGGGGGGTGACGTTCCGGGAGCCGGCGGCCGGGTTCGGCGGTGCGGCTCCCGGCCGCGGGGGTTCCCGCCGCGGGGCCGCCGGCTACGGGGCGGCCGGGTCGGGGGCGGCCGCTCCGGCGCAGGCGAGGTGGCCCCAGCGGGCGCCGACCTTCGCGATCGTCTCTCCGGAGGCGTACGGCTTGCCGCACGGGCAGCTGCCGGGGAACTTCGCCTTCACCGAGGCGCGCCCGCCGCGCCCGGAGCCCTTCCCGCCGGCGGAGGACGCCCGCTTGGCGGGCGCCGCGGAGGGACGCCGGGCGGGGGTGCTGCGCGAGGGGTCGGGCACGGGGATCCCGGCGGTGCCGAGCGCGGTCCCGGCGGCCTCCTGGGTGGTGGCGGCGTCGCTGGCGGCCTGGTCGGCGATGGCGTTCAGGCGGTCGCCGTCGGTGCGGTGCGCGGGGACGTAGCGGAACTCCACGTCCCGTTCGGCGAGGAGCGCGTCGATCCGCTCGACGAGCTCGCGGTTGGCGACGGGCTTGCCGGCGGCGGTCTTCCAGCCGTTGCGCTTCCAGCCGGGCAGCCACTGGGTCACGGCCTTCATGGCGTACTGGGAGTCCATCCGCACCTCGACGGCCGTCCCCGGCTCGAGGGCCTCCAACAGCCTTGCCAGTGCGGTGAGTTCGCCCACGTTGTTGGTGGCCCGGCCCAGCGGGCCGGCCTCCCAGCGCTCCGGGCTGCCCGCCGCGTCGGCGATGACCCACGCCCAGCCGGCCGGTCCCGGGTTGCCCTTCGCCGCTCCGTCGCAGGCGGCAATGATCCGATCAGACATCCCTCGATCATGCCGTACCGCGGACACTGCACGCGCCACGCGGCGGCTGGCGGCCGCTCAGGCCGGGGTCGGCGCGGAACCCGGCCGCATGTTCTCCACCACGTCGACGAGCGGGGCGAGCTCGGGGTTGCGGGCGGCCTCGTCGAGCGCCTCGCGGAGCGCGGCGTCGTTGGTCGGGCGGGCGGCCGCGAGCAGCTCGAGGCCGCTCTCGCTCACATCCGTATAGATGCCGCGCCGGTCGGTGTCGCAGAGGTAGCGGCTGAGCAGGCCGCGGTCCTCCAGGCGGCTGACCAGGCGGGTGGTGGCGCTCTGGCTCAGGACCACCGAGTCGGCGACCTGGTTCATGCGCAGGTGCCCGCCGGGGCCGTCGTGCTGGCGGCTGAGGACGTCGAGGAGGGAGTACTCGCGGACGCTCAGGCCGTGGTGCGCCTGGAGCGCGCGCTCGATGTGCGCCTCTATGCGGCTGTGCAGCAGGGAGAGGGCGCACCAGCCCTGGGAGAGGGCGGTGGGCGCGCCGTCGGTGGCCGTCATGGGGCTCCTCCTTCCGGGCCGGGTGCCCGCACGCCTCCAGGATAGGACACCGGTGCAATATCCCGCGCTTGCAAATATCCCGCGTGTGCAATTAATGTGGACGCAAGTAAGCGGCGGCTGCAAGGGCCGCGGCGGTACCTCCATTTCCTCCTTGAAGGGCACACCCCTCATGCCTCTCGCACTCCTGGCCCTCGCCATCGGGGCCTTCGGGATCGGCACCACCGAATTCGTGGTCATGGGCCTCCTGCCCGAGGTCGCGGCGGACTACGGCGTCTCGATCCCGACCGCCGGCTTCCTTGTGACCGGATACGCGCTGGGCGTCGTCCTCGGCGCCCCCGTCATGACCGTCCTCGGCACCCGCATACCGCGCAAGCGGATGCTGATGCTGCTCATGGGGCTGTTCATCGCCGGCAACCTGCTGTCCGCCCTCGCACCCGCCTTCGGTGCCATGCTCGCCGGACGGGTCGTCGCCTCCCTGGCCCACGGAGCCTTCTTCGGCATCGGCGCGGTCGTGGCCGCCGAACTCGTCGCCCCCGAGAAGAAGGCCGGGGCCATAGCGATGATGTTCACCGGCCTCACCGTCGCCAACGTCGTGGGCGTCCCCCTCGGCACCCTCGTCGGCCAGACCCTCGGCTGGCGCACCACGTTCCTCATCGTCGCCGCCCTCGGCGTCGCCGGACTCCTCGGCATAGCCCGACTCGTCCCCGAGCTGCCCCGGCCAGAGGGCGTCCGCGTCCGGCACGAGCTGGCCGCCTTCAAGAACGTGCAGGTCCTGCTCGCGATGGCGATGACGGTCCTGGGATTCGGCGGCGTCTTCGCCGCCATCACCTACATCACGCCGATGATGACCGAGACGGCCGGCTTCGCGGACTCCTCGGTCACCTGGATCCTCGTCCTCTTCGGCCTCGGCATGGTCGCCGGCAACCTCGTGGGCGGCCGCTTCGCCGACCGGGCGCTGATGGCCATGCTGTACGGATCCCTCGCGTCCCTCGCCCTCGTCCTCGCCCTGTTCACGGTGACCGCCCACCACAAGGCGGCGGCCGCCGCCACCGTCGTCCTCATCGGCGCCCTCGGCTTCGCGACCGTGCCGCCGCTCCAGAAGCGGGTCCTCGACCAGGCCGCCGGCGCCCCCACCCTCGCCTCCGCCGTCAACATAGGCGCCTTCAACCTGGGCAACGCCCTGGCCGCCTGGCTCGGCGGGCTCGTCATAGCCGCCGGCCTCGGCTGGACCGCCCCGAACTGGGTCGGCGCCGCGCTCGCCGGGTCCGCCCTGGTGCTCGCCGTCGTCTCCGGCGTCCTGGAGCGGCGCGACGCCCCCCGCCCCGGACGCGTCGCCGCCTCCTCTACCGCGGCGGCGGCGACCGCCGAAGCGCCCGTACCCGCCGGCGCCCGCCGCTGACCCGCGGGACGCCCGCCCCGAACCCTCGCCCCCGCCCCCGCAGGCCGGGCCCGGCACCGCCCCGCCCCACCCACATCCAGGAGGCACCGCATGGCCGCCACCACCGCCCTCGCCGCCGCCCCGCTGACCAGCGGGGAGGCCGAGCTGCTGCTCCCCGCCGCGCGGAGCGCCGCCGAGGCGGCCGGCGCCGGCGTCAGCATCACCGCCCTCGATGCCGGAGGCCGTCTGCTGGCCTTCCGCCGCGACGACCGGGCCGTGCTGATCTCCGGCGAGACCAGCACCCGCAAGGCCTGCACCGCGCTCCAGCTGAACGCCCCGACCGCCGACCTGGTCGACGCCGTCCGGCCCGACGGCCCCTTCCGCACACTGGCCACCGCCCTCGACCGGCCGCTGCCGTTCATATCGGGCGGCCTGCCCGTCCACCGCGGCGGCCGCCTCGTCGGCGCCGTCGGCGTCGGCGGGGCCGCCCCCGAGGAGGACCACGGCTTCGCCGCCGCGGCCGTCGCCCCACTGGCCGCCTGACGGCACCGGCCCCGGGTCGCGCTCGCGGATCCCCCGTGCCACGTTGGTACGGGGAGGCGGGGACACATGATGCGACAGCACGAGCACGCCAGGAGAGGCCGCACCACCGCGACGGCAACAGTAGCCGCGCTCCTCGTCCTTGCCCTCCCCGGCTGCACGGCCGCCCCCGACGGTGCCCGCGCCCCGGCCCCCGCCGGGACCGTCAGCGCTCCCGGCACGGCAGCCGCGCCCACCGCCTCGGAGCCGGCCGCTGCGGCCGCCCCCGCCCCCACGCCGTCGTACGCGCTGTCCTCCGCCCCGCGCACCGTGCCGGCCGTCCGCGAGCACGTGCCCGCCCGCGGGCCCGGCTGGCGGCCCGCCCCCGATGCGCGGGTCGTCGTACCGGCGGCCGACAGCGCGGCCCTGGCGGACGAGGGCAGGCTGCTCGCCGGCGAACTGCGCATGCAGTTCGCCGACAGTGCAGCGGCGCGCAGCGGCGATGTCGAACTCGCCCTCGGGGTCCCGGGCTCCGGGGGGCCCGAGTCGTACACGCTGACCGTGCAGGACGGTCGGGTCCGGATCACCGGACCCGACCAGGCCGGCGTCTTCTACGGCACCCGGACCCTGAAACAGGAGGTGGCCCGCGCCGGTTCGGCGCCCGAGGGCACCGTGCGCGACGGCCCCGCCGTCCCGCAGCGCGGCCTCAACCTCGACATCGCCCGGAAGAACTTCACCGCCGGCTGGATCGAGGACCGGCTGAGGCAGATGGCCGACCTCAAGCTCAACCAGCTCGGCCTGCACTTCTCGGACGACCAGGCCTTCCGGATCGAGTCGGACACCCATCCGGAGATCGTCTCCACCCCGCACCTCACCAAGGCGGAGGTGCGGCGCATCACCGCCCTCGCCGCCCGGCTGCACATCGCCGTCGTCCCCGAGATCGACTCGCCGGGGCACCTGGGAGCCGTGCTGCGCGTCCACCCGGACCTCCAGCTGCGCGACGCGCAGGGCAAGGCGGTCAAGGGGGCCGTCGACATCTCCAACCCCGCCGCGGCCCGCCTCGTCGACGAGCTGCTGCGCGAGTACCTGCCGCTGTTCCCCGGCACCGCCTGGCACCTGGGCGCCGACGAGTACCAGGCGCTCGTCTACCGCGACCCGCAAGCGTCCTTCCCGCAGCTGGCCCGCGCCGCCCGGGAGCGGTTCGGGCCGTCCGCGAAGGTCCAGGACCTGGCGACGGGCTGGCTCAACGACCGGGCGGCCGTCGTCCGCCCCGCGGGCCGGGTGCCGAAGGCCTGGAACGACGGCTTCTTCGCCGGCGGGGTCGCGCAGCCCGCCGCCGACATCCAGGCCGAGTACTGGACGGGCCGCGAGATCGGGGCGCGCCCGCCGCTGCCGTACCTGCAGGAGGGGCGCAAGGTCGTCAACCTCAACGACGAGTACCTGTACTACGTCCTGGGCGAGCCGAACGACTTCACGTACCCGACGGGGCAGCGCATCTACGAGGAGTGGACACCGCTGGTGCTGCGCGGCACCACCCCCGTCCCGACCCGCTACGCGCCGCAGATCCTCGGCGCCCGCTTCGCGGTCTGGTGCGACCTCGCCGGTGCGCAGACCCAGGAGCAGGTGGCCGCCGGGATCAGGCTGCCGCTGGCGGCGCTCGCGCAGAAGGTGTGGGACCCCCGTCCGCCGCAGCAGGACTGGGCCGCGTTCAGGGCCCTCGCCGACGGGCTCTGAGGATCACGGCAAGGCGTCGGCTCCGGTACGGCGTCGGCGGCCCGGGCAGCGGGCGCCCGGCGTGGCGGTCAGCCGGCGCGCCCGCCGGCCCGCTCGCGGCGCTGCCAGCGGTACCGGGCCAGCTGGGCGAGCACCGGCAGCGCCATCACGACGGTCAGGGTCCACGTTCCGGCGAAGGCCCAGATCAGCGGCGGTGAGACCGTCACCGAGGCCGCGATCAGGAGGGCCAGCGTCACGGCTCCGAGTGCGCCCGCGGCCATGGCCTGGTGGCGCAGCCGCGCGAAGCGCATGATCCGGGCCAGCGACCGGTCGCCCTTGAGGTGCGCCTCGATCGCTGAGAGAGTGCGCCGTTCGCGGTCGGAGAGTCCTGCTCCGTCCATCACGTACCTCCAGGGGCTGCCGACGCCGGGTGCGGACCGCAGCCGCTGACCTGCCGCTACCCGCCCGCGCCCGGGTCAATCCCCGCGGCCGGGGCGGCCCGCCCGGGGGCGGGTCCGCCGTGCCGCGGGGACGGCCCGCCGGTCACCAGATGGAGTCGACCCACTCCGGGTGGTCGATGAACGGGTTCCGGTTGTGCTGGTAGACGTCGAAGATCACCTGGTTGCGGCGGCGTTCGAAGGCGTCCGGCGGGTCGATCCGGTTCCACTCCTTCAGCACGGAGATCCGGCCCATGGCCGGGGCGCTGCCGTTGCTCACCCGGTCGTTGACCTCCAGGTCGGCGAAGCCGTCGCCGCCGTCGTAGCGGACGGCCATGTAGAGCAGCATGCGGGCCACGTCGCCCTTGACGGCGTCGCGCGGCTCGAAGGAGTCGGCGTCGGTGAAGCTGCCGGGGGCTTCGGGGACCGGGCTGCCGCCTTCGTCGAAGTCCTTGTTGCCGCGGATGCTGTTGACGGTGACGTCCTCGGGGCGCAGGTGGTGCAGGTCGGTGCCCGGGCCGGTGGTGGTGCCGAAGTCGCCGTGGCTCTTGGCCCAGACGTGCTCGCGGTTCCAGTCGTCGGAGTCGCCGCCGTAGGCCGACTTGGACTGGGAGCGGCCGGAGTACACCAGGATCACGTTGGCGGGGTTGGCGGGGTCCTGGTCGGTCGCCTTCAGTGCGTTCCAGACGCTGCTGTAGCCGATCTTCGACTGGTTCTTCACGATGTCGTGGAGCGCGCTCTTCAGGGCGGCGCCGGTCTTGCCCTCGGCGGGCGCGTAGTACGCGTCGTACGCGTCGGCGGAGGTGGCCGCGGCCACCGCGGCGGAGGTGCCGGAGGGGGCGGCCGTGTCTGCCTGCCGAATCGTTCCGGCGGACGCCGCTGCCGGTATGCCGATCAGCGCGGCGGCGGCGAGACCGGCCGCCCAGGCGGAATGGCGGGACATCTTCATGGTGTGGGGGACCTCTTCACGTGCACCGCTCCCGCCATGGCGGTTGGCGGGACGTCAGGTGGCAGAGCGAGGGTCATATTGTCATGTGCCCAACAGGTGAACGCCATGTGTACGCAGCTGGGACTTTCACGCTCCGCCGAACAACCGTCAGCCCCCGGCGGGATGAGGGGCGGTCCCGCCCCCTCGGCAGCGGCCCCGCGCGCGGGCAGTAGGGGCGGGGCCGCGCGCCGGGCGGCAACTGCACATGGGCGGCGACGACTTCGAGGGCGGCTTCGACACCCCGGAGTGCAGCGGATTCCGGCCGCCTTCGCCGCCGCCGGCAAGCCGGTACCGCCTGGATGCCGCCGCGGCCCGCTCAACACAGCCGCCGGAGGCCCGAACCCCGGCGGCCCGACCCCGGCGGCCCCCCCGGTCGCGTCAGCTGCCCGTCGTGATCTGCGGAGCGGGCTCGTTCTTGTAGTTGGCGGGGCCGAAGTTCTTCTTCACGGCCGCGTCCCAGGAGCCGTCCTGCACCATCTTCTTCAGGGCCGCGTTGATCTTGGCCTGGAGCTCCTTGCTGCCCTTCTTGAGGCCGATGCCGTAGCTCTCGTTGCTGAGGTTGAGGCCGACCAGCCGGAACTTGCCGGCGTACTCCTTCTTGGCGGCGTAGCCGGCCAGGATGGAGTTGTCCGTGGTCATGGCGGCGACGCGGCCCTCCTCGAGGGCGACGATGCACTCCGAGTAGCTCTCCAGCTCCAGCAGGCTCGCCTTGGGCGCCAGGGTCTGCTTGACGTTCAGCGCCGACGTGGAGCCGGTGACCGAGCAGAGTTCCTTGTTGTTGAGGTCCTCGGCCTTGGTGATCGAATTGTCACCGGCGCGCACGAGCAGGTCCTGGTGTGCGGTGAAGTACGGGCCGGCGAAGTCGACCTTCTCCTTGCGCTTGTCGCTGATCGAGTACGACGAGGCGACGAACTTGACCTCGTTGTACTGGAGCAGCAGCTCGCGGTCGGAGCTGACGACCTTCTTGAACGAGATCTGCTCCGGCTTGTAGCCCAGCTCCTTGGCGATGTAGGTGGCGACGTCCACGTCGAATCCGGAGAACGTGCCGCCCGGCTCGCGGTAGCCCACGCCCGGCTGGTCGAAGCTGATGCCGACCGAGAGGGTCCCCTGGGGGCCTTCGTCGCCGCCGCAACCGGTGGCGGTCAGGGCGAGGCCGATCACTGCGGCGGCCGCACCGGCCTTGGGAACCCTCATGTTGTGCACTCTTTCCTCAGGACGCGGGGGGCGCGGAGCGGGATCACCGAACCGCGCGGGGACCGCGGGGACGTACTGGGCGTCAAGACGCGTGTACGAGGAAGCTAGGAACGCCTTCGGCGCGGTGTCACTGCAATTGAGCGAAACTTGAGGTAACGATCCGGCTCGGCCGGAGTTTGTGCGGCGAATACGCCTTCGAGCAGGATGGGGGCGATATGACCGATTTCGGATTCGGTGCCGAGTGGCTTCAATTCCGCCTTAAGCGACCGATGGGTTGAGTTCTGCCTTTATGGGACATTCCGGCGTTCGAACCGGTGATCGGGAAATGGCGCGGCGGCCGCTATGATCTGCGCAGCAAGGCCGTAGCGCAGAGGTCGTCGCGCCCAAGCATCGAGCTGGAGGACGTCGGTTCGAATCCGACCGGTCTTGCCCTTACCTGTCGTGGCGGACGCCGGTCACCGGCGAGAAACCGGTGGAGTGGTGATGACACGGTCCATACCCGTACGGTGCCCCGCGATCGAGCACCCCGACCTGCCGCTCGCCGACCCCGCCGGCCTCGACCCCCTGCTCGCGCGGCTCGCCGCCGCCGAACCCGTCGCCGCCGACGAGACGTTCACCCTCGGCACCCTGCGCGCCGACGGCCGCGTCGACCTCTGCAAGCAGGGCCTCGGACCGGCCGGCACCGCCCGGGTCGCCGCCGTCGCGGCGCGCTCCCCGCACGCCCGCCACCTGCTGCTCGGCACCAACGCCCTCGGCGACGAGGGGGCCCGCACTCTCGCCGCCGCCCTCGCCGACGGCCACGGGCTGCACACCCTCTACCTCGGCTGCAACCGCATCGGCCCCGACGGCGCCACAGCCCTCGCGGACGCGCTCGCCGACGACACCACCGCCAAAGCCCTCTGGCTCAAGCGGAACCCCCTCATGGAGGACGGCGCCCGGACCCTCGCCTGCCTGCTGCGCCGCAACCGCACCCTGCGCACCCTCGACCTCGTCAACACCGGCATCGGCAGCGAGGGCGTACGCCTCCTCCTCGACGCGCTGCGCACCCGCGACACCCCGCTGGAGCGGCTCTTCCTCGGCGGCAACGGCCTCACCGCAGCCGACGCGCCGCTGCTCGCCGCCCTCATCCGGGAGACCGGCGTCCGCGAGCTGTACCTGCCCGCCAACCACCTCGGGGACGCCGGCGCCGCGGTCCTCGCCGCCGCCGCGGCCGCCGACCCCGGCCGCCCCGTCCGCCTCGGCCTCGGCGGCAACGGCATCGGCCCGGCCGGAGCCGGGGCCCTCGCCGACGCCCTCGGCGGCATCGAAGCCCTCGACCTCGGACGTGCCCGCTCCGAGCGCAGCCTCGGCGCGCCCGGCAACGCCACCGGCGACGAAGGCGCGTACGCCCTCGCCTCCGCGCTGCCGGGCAGCCCGCTGCGCCGCCTGGAACTGCGCCACACCGGCCTCACCGGCCGCGGCGCGAAAGGCCTCCTCGCCGCGGTCCACGACGGTTCCCCGCTGGAGTACGTCGGCCTCGGCCCCGGCCTGCCCCGCCGGGTGAAGCGGTCCCTGGCCGCCCGGCTGCGGCCCGCCCGGCCCGCCCACCCCGACCTCGGCGCGATCACGAGCGTGTACCGGTGAACGCGGGCCCCCGGCGCCCCGGCGCCGACGGCCGGCTCCCCGGCGGCTTCCGCCACGAGGACGGCCCGGCCTGGCAGCGCATCCGCCGGCACGCCGTCCCCGGCTGGATGATCGAGGACGCCACCGCCCACCGCCTCGCCGGCGACTGGCGCGCCGCCTGCGCGGCCGCCGCCGTCGACGTCCGCTTCGACCTGTCCGCGGTCGCCGCCCGCCACGGCGCCGCCGTGGCCGAGGCGGCCGAGGACGACCTGCGCCACCTCGCCCCCGACCTCGTACGCTGGCACCTGCCCCGCATCCTCGGCGGACGCACGACCCTCGCCCCGAACGTGCGCGTACTGCTCGCCCGCTACGGCACCGGGGCCGGTGCCCCGGTCCTCTCCGCCACCACCGGCCCGATGGCCGACGGCCCGCAGCGGCTGCGGCTGCACTGCGCCCCCCTGCACCCGGCGGACGACAACCGGAGCGCGCACCACAGGGCCCCCTCATATCGGCACGAGAACTGGATCGCGGCCCGGCCCCTCTGGGACGCCCGGCAGGCCGCCGCGCTGCGCGACCGCCTCGCCGGCGGCGCCGGACGGCTGCCGTTCTTCCACGCCGACGGCACACCGCTCGACCCCGCTGCCCTCCCGGCCGCCGAGCCCGCCCCCGACGACCCGGCCGCGCGCGCCGAGTGGATCGCGCTCCTGCACGCCCGCGGGGACGCCCCCGCGGCGTACGCGGCCGCCGGCCTCGACCGCGACCCCGCGACGCCGGAGACGGGCGTCGGGGGCGGCCGAATCGACCCGGATGCCGTGCCGGCCGCCGACGGCGTCGACCTGACCCGCCTGGAGCAGGAGGTGCGGCGGCTCGCCGACGCCGGCGAAGGCGGGAGGTTCACCGTGCCGACGGGCTGGTACGGCTTCCTCGTCCTCCGGCCGGCCGGGGACCGCGGCCTGCGCGTGACCTGCGAGCGCCGGCAGTGGAACGGCCACGCCGCCTCCGGACCCCGCCTGCCCGCGTTCGCGTACGAGCGGCTGCCCGACCTCGAACTCGTCCGCACGGGGCGGATCACCCCGCGCGAGCTCCACCCCCTGGTCGCCGCCTCGCTGTTCCCCGAGGCCGGCCCCGCCGACGGCCCGCCCGGACCCGCCGCGCCCCGGCCCGTCCGCGTCCGCTGCCGCACCGCATGGCACGAGGTGCACTCCCGCGGCGGCACCCTGGAGCTGCTCCACCACAGCGCCGAGGAGCAGCAGCGCGAGAGCGCCCTGCGGGCCTTCGGCGGCGCGGTCACCGGCTGCTTCGCCGTTCAGCACGCCTGGACCGCGCCCGGCGGCGTACGGCTGCCGCGCGCCCTGCGCGAGGAGCGGCGCGAGCTGTTCCTGCGCGTCCAGCACGGCGACACCCCGGGGGTCGTCGCCCTGCTCGACGCGGGCACGGATCCGCGCGTCCGCGACGGCCGCGGCTGCACGCTGCTGCACCTCCTGCCGCAGCTGGACCACACCGCGCTGCTGCCGAGGCTCCTCGGCGCGGGCCTGTCCCCGGAGGTCCGGGACGGGCTCGGCCGCACCCCGCTGGTCACCGCCGTCACCAACGGCGGCTCCGCCGCCCTGGTGCGCGCACTCGTCGCGGCCGGCAGCCGGATCGACGCCACCGACGAGGCCGACCTGTCGCTCGCCCAGATCATCCGCCGCTTCCGGCGCACCGACCTCGGCTTCCTGCGCAGCCGGGTCGAGGAGGAGCACCCCGGCATCGGCGCCGACTGGTTCGACGACTGGATGGAGGACCAGGAGGAGTACGCGGAGGCGGACGACGACGCGGACGACGGCCACAGCACCGGCGCTGGAGAGGAAGGCGGCGCATGAGCAGCGGTCAGCCGAGCGCCCTCGCCGCCGCCGACGCCCTGGGCGCGCGGCTGCGCGCCACCCGCACGGAACCGGCGGCCAACCCGCAGCTGGAGGCGCTGGCCCTCGCCGTGACGGCCAACCAGCCCGTCCTGCTGTGGGGCGAGCCGGGTATCGGCAAGTCGGCCGGCATGCAGCAGCTCGCCGACGCGATCGGCACGGGCCTGGAGACCGTCATCGCCAGCGTCCACGAGCCGTCCGACTTCGCCGGGCTGCCGATCGTCGGCGACGACCCCGCCGCCACCGGCGTGCCCATGGCCCCGCCCGACTGGGCCGTCCGCCTCGCCCGCACCGGCCACGGCCTGCTCTTCCTCGACGAGCTGTCCTCCGCCCCGCCCGCCGTGCAGGCGGCCCTGCTGCGCGTCGTCCTGGAGCGGCGCGTCGGCAGCCTGGGCCTCCCCGAGGGCGTGCGGATCGTCGCCGCCGCCAACCCGCCGGCCAGCGCGGCCGACGGCTGGCACCTCAGCCCGCCGCTGGCCAACCGGTTCGTCCACCTCGACTGGACGCACGACCCGCGGACCGTCGCCCGCGGCATGGCCGGCACCTGGCCGGAGACGGCCCTTCCCGCCGTCGCCCCTGCCCGAGTCCCAGGCGCGGTCGCCCGCGCCCGCGGCGCGGTCTCGGGCTTCCTGACGGCCCGGCCCGGGCTCGTCCACCACATGCCGAACGAGGCCGAGGGCCGCGGCCGCGCCTGGCCGTCCCCGCGGACCTGGGAGATGGCGCTGCGGCTCCTCGCCACCGGCTACGCGGCCGGGAGCAGCAGGGAGGCACTCGCCGCGGCCCTGGCCGGCGCCGTCGGCGACGGTGCCGGGCTGGAACTGCTGGCCTACCTGGAGAATCTCGACCTGCCCGACCCGGACCGGGTGCTGGCCGACCCGGACGCCTTCGCCCTGCCCGACCGCGGCGACCGCCAACTGGCCTTCCTCATCGCCGTCGTGGCCGCGGTGCAGGCCGAGCCGACCCGCCCGCGCTGGGACGCCGGCTGGGCGGTGCTCGCCAAGGCCGTGGACGCGGGCGTACCGGACGTCGCGGCCCGGGCCGCCGCGGACCTCGCCGCGATGCGCGACCCGGACTGGCCGGTGCCCTCCGGCATCGACGCGTTCGTCGAACTGCTGCGGCTGTCCGGCGCGCTGCCCGGCGGCGGCTGATCCGCCGTGGCCGCCCCCGCCGGGCCGCCGCGCCCCGCCGCCGGATCCGGGCCGGACCCGGTCCGCCTGGACCGGGCGAAGCTGCTGGCCGCCCGCTACCGGGCGGCCGAGGCCAGGCCGTACCTGGCGTCCGCGCTGTACGCGCTGGCCGTCGTGCCGACCCCCGCCGTGCCCACGATGGGCGTGGACCGGCACTGGCGCGCGTACGTCTCCCCCCGCTTCGTGGACGGCACCCCGGTCGCCGAGCTCGCCGGGGTGTGGGTCCACGAGGTGGCCCACCTGCTGCGCGACCACCACGGCCGGGCGGCCCGGCTGCCGGCCGCCGACCAGCGGGACCGCGTACGCGTCAACATCGCGCAGGACTGCGAGATCAACGACGACCTCCTCGCCGACGGGCTGCCGCTGCCCGAAGGCCGGATGGAGCCCCGCCTGTTCGGCCTGCCGACCGGCGGGCTGTTCGAGGGGTACCTGCCGGGCATCCCGGCCGGCCCGCGCCCCCACCCGGACTGCGGATCGGGAGCGCACGGCGTGCCCATGCCGTGGGAGCTCGGCGACAGCGGGCCAGGCGGTGTCGGCCGCAGGGAGGCGGAGGCGCTGCGCCGGCAGACCGCCCAGGCCGTGCGCGCGCACCGGCGCAGCCGCGGGCACCTCCCGGCCGGCTGGCAGCGCTGGGCCGACGAGCTGCTGGAGCCGGTCGTCGACTGGCGCAAGGCGCTGACCGGGGCCGTGCGGGAGGCCGCCGCCTGGGCGGGCGGCGCGGTCGACTACACCTACCGCCGGCCCTCGCGGCGCACACCCGCGCTCGGGGGCCGCGTCGTGCTGCCGAGCCTGCGCCGGCCGCTGCCGCGCGTCGCGGTCGTCATCGACACCTCCGGTTCCATGGGCGAGGCCGAACTGGCCGCCGCACTGGCCGAGGTGACGGGCGTCCTGCGCGAGGTGGGGGTGCGCGGCAACCGGGTAGCGGTCCTGGCGTGCGACGCCGACGTCCACACCGTGACCCGGGTGACCCGCGCCGAGCAGGTGGTCCTGGAGGGCGGCGGCGGCACGGACATGGCCGTCGGGATCCGAGCCGCGCTGGCGCTGCCGGACCGGCCGGACATCGTCGTCGTCCTGACCGACGGGTACACGCCCTGGCCGCCGGAGCCGGTGTCCTGCCGGGTGGTCGCCGCCCTGGTGGGGGAGGCCCCGGTGGATCCGCCGGGCTGGGTGGAGACCGTGCGCGTCCCGGCCGGGGCGTGACCCCGCAGCCCGGTGGACGGCGGGACCGCGGCCCCGAGGGGTGGCCGAGAACATGTGCCGGCGGACGGCCGGGAAGGCTCCGCATGACAGCATGGCCGGTCAGACCCGTGAAGCAGAGGGGGAGTTCGTGAGCAGCTCGTCGATCGGCGTACGCAAGGGCTTGGCCCGGGTGGAGGTCGCCCTCCGGTGGGATCCGAGTCCGGCGGGGTCCCCCGCGCACGACCTGGACATAGTGGCCGCCGTGTTCGGCGCCGCCGACCCGTACGGCGAGCCCGTCCAGCTGGTCCACTTCGGCAGCCGCTCCCCGGACGGCACGATCACCCTGACCCGCGACAGCCGCACCGGGCAGGGCTTCGGCTTCGACGAGGTGATGACGCTCGAACTGGACCGGATGAGGCCGGAATCCGTCCGGGTCGTCGTCGGCGTGGTGATCCAGGACACCGGCCCGGGCGACGGCCGCCGCACGACGTTCGGGGCGATCGGGGGCACCGGCCTCCGCATCCGGGAGGGCCACCTCGACCTCGCCGAGGACGACTTCGCGGGAGTGCCGGACGCGACCGCGGCGACGGTGGCCCGGTTCACGAGGGACGGGGCGAACGCGTGGGTGCTGGACGCCGCCGTGCGCGGTTCCGACGCGGAGCCCGAGGAGTTCGTCCGCACCATGGGCGCCGCCCGCCCCTGACGGGCGCCCCGCCGATGCCGTCCGCGCCCGGGCCGCCCCCTGCGGCCGCGGCGGCATCCGTACGGACCGGGTGTGCTCCGCGCGGGCCGGGCGGCGGCCACGCCGCGGACGGGTGGTCGCCGCCCGGTCCGGGTGGCGCGCTGCCGCCGTCCCCACGAGGCAGCGCGGGCGGGGGCCGTCCGGTCATCGGTGACGGCGCCCCGCCGGTTCAGGGGGCCGGTGCCAGGCCCAGAGCGGGCAGCACGGCCGCGTCGACGAACCGCTCCAGGTAGGCGGCGTCCGCGTAGCGCCCCTCCAGCACGGGCCGGATCCGCAGGACGCCCATCAGCTGCGCCGGGAGGAACTCCAGGGCCGGGTGCCCGGCGGCGATCTCACCGCGGTCCACGGCGCGCTGCACCATCGCGCCGAACACCGCCAGCTCCGGCTCGACCAGCGCCTCGCGCAGTGCCGCCTGGAGCTCCTCGTCGCTCAGCACCGCGAGCCCCAGGGCCTGGGTGAGGCGCGTGTCGCGGCCGGAGGTTCCCGCCGCGATACGGGCGGCCTCCCGCAGGTCCCCGGCCAGCGTGCCGGTGTCGACCGCCCTGAGGGTTCCCCGCCGGTGCGCGCGCAGGGCGGCCGCGACCAGTTGCGGCTTGGTCTTCCACTGCCGGTAGAGCGTCGACTTCCCGCAGCACGCCCGGGCCGCGACCCCTTCCATCGTCAGTGCCTCGTACCCGTGCGCGCGCAGCTCGTCGAGAACGGCGGCGTACAGCTCCTGGGCCCGCTCCGGGCTGATCTTGGAGCGGCGCGCGGCGGTGGCCTGCGTCGACGTCATGGGGCGGCGCTCCTCGTTGGCTGCGCGGCGGGAAGGTGTCCGTGCCCCCAGCATACGCGGAACGCCGTCGTATCGGTACACGTACGTATCGATACGCTTCTGTATCGATACACTGGCGTCTCGCTGAACGGTGGCCGAGACCGAACGCCCTCCACCCCCGCACCAACCCCGCACGGTCGGCGCCCAAGTACAGGAAGGGAGACCGGGGGAATGACCTCCCACGACGACACACCCGACGGGCGGCGCACCGGTCCGGGACCCGGGCGCCGGCCCCGGCTCGCGCGCGAGCTGCTCCTCGTCGCAGGACTGTTCGCCGCCTGCACGGCGGGCCGCATGCTGTCCACCGGGCGCACGGGCGAGGCCTTCGCCGACGCCGGCCGGGTATGGGACCTGGAGCGGGCGCTGCACCTGCCGGGGGAGGGGCTCGTCCAGCGGCTGCTGCTGCCCGGCCCGGGCGCCGGCGAACTGCCCGTCCACGCCGCGAACACCTGCTGCGCGGCCGTGCACTTCCCCGCCACCGTCGCCTTCCTCGTCTGGCTCTACCTGCGCAGACCCGGCCGCTACCGGTGGGCCCGGCGCGTGCTGACCGCCCCGCTCGGCGCCGCCCTCGCCGTCGTCCCGCGGCCCCCCGCCCCGGGCCGCCCGCCCGGGCCCGTACGGCGCCTGCCGCGGCCGCGGCCCGCCGCCGAGCCCGCCGGGGCCGGCCGGTGAACGCCACCGCCGTCGCCGTCGCCCTGTGCCTGGCCTCCTCCGCCGCCTACGCGGCGGCCGCCGTCGCCCAGGAGCGCCTGGCCCGCGCGGGCGAGGCCCGCGGCATCCGCGCCCTCCTCGGCAGCGGATCCTGGTGGTGCTCCGCCGGGCTGAACGCCGCCGCCGCGCTGCTGCACGCCGCCGCCCTGCGCTACGGCCCCCTGGCCCTCGTCCAGCCGCTGGGCGCGCTCACCCTCGTCGCCGCCGTCCCGCTCGGAGCGCGCCGCGCCGGGCGCCGGGTCGCAGCAGCCGAGTGGCGCGGCACCCTCGCCACCGTCGCCGGCCTGGGCCTGCTGCTCCTGCCCGCCTCCGGACCCGCGCCGCGGGACACCCTCACCCTCGCCGAGGCCCTCGCCCTGTCCGGCGCGACCGCCGCCGCCATCGGCGTCCTGACCGCCCGCCGGCACGTCCGCTCGGGGCTGCGGCACGCCACCGCCTCCGGGCTGGCCTCCGCGGCCGCCTCCGCCCTGACGCAGACCGTGGCGGTCGCCGCCGCCGGCCGCGGCGGGCCCCCGGCCCCGGGCGCGGTCGCCGCCGTCGCGGCACTCGTCGCGGTGTTCGCCGTAAGCGGGATGCTGCTGTCGCAGCGCGCCTACCGCGGCGGCCTCGGCGCCCCGCTCGCCGTCGTCAACCTGGCCAACCCGGTGGCCGCGGCGGCCATCGGCGCCGTCCTGCTCGGGGAGCGGCTCCAGGGCGGAGCCGCGGGGCTGCTGCTCGCCGCCGCAGGCGCCGCGGCCGCCGCGCGCGGGGTGCTGCTGCTGACGCGCTCGGCACCCGGCGCGCAGCACGGCGGACACGCCAACGGGCCCGGCCGGGGCGGCGGTTCGCAGCCCGCCGCCGGTGCGGCGGTCTCCGGTGTGGCAGCATGACGGGCATGGCCGACCGCTCGATCCTCTCGCTCTGGTCCAGGAACTCCGTCCTCTCCATCGGATCCGCGGGCTCCGTGGTCTCCATCGGCTCCGTCGGCAGCGTCCTGTCGATCGGCTCCGCCGGCAGCGTGCTCTCCGCCGGATCGGCCGGCTCCGCCCTGTCGCTGGCCTCCGCCGCCTCCTGGCTGAGCACCGCCTCCCTGCTGAGCGCCCGCTCCCGCCGGTCGGTGCTCTCCTACCGCTCCGGCCGCCCCGCGGCCGGTCCCCGGCCGCACCGGGCCGCCCCGCCCGGACGCCCGGCGCGCGGCAGCCTCGCCGCCGGTGCGGCCCTCGCCGTGCTCGGCGCCGCCGCGGTCGCGGTGGCGGCCGGGGCCCGCCGGGGAGAACCGCTGCGGCCGTCGCCGCGTCCCTGAGGGCAGGGACGCGGCACCACGGGCCGCGCGGCACCACGTACGACGGAGCGGAGTGAACGGGCATGGGGATCGTCAGCTGGATCGTCCTGGGGCTGCTCGCCGGAGGCATCGCCAAGCTGCTGCTGCCCGGCCGCGACCCGGGAGGCCTGATCGGCACGACGCTCATCGGCATCGCGGGCGCCTTCACCGGCGGCTGGCTCTCCGCCCGCCTCCTCGACAAGCCGGTCGCGGGCGAGTTCTACGACCCGGCCACCTGGGGCGCCGCCATCGCCGGCTCCCTCGTCCTGCTCGTCGCCTACCGCATCCTCTTCGGCCACTCCCGCAGCTGATCCGCGCCGCCCCGCCGCCCCCGGCCGGGGGCGGAATCCGGCCATACGCGGGGCGGCAGCCCTGGCGCGGCGCCCCCGGCGGGGCTTCACTGCGGGCCCATGACACGACACAGGATGCCGGGCCTGCTCGGCGCGCTCGCGCTCGCGGCGGCCACCCTGGCGGCCGCGCACCCCGCGGCCGCGACAGGCCCCGCGCCGGCCCCGCCCGCCGCCGTTTCGGCCGCACCCGCGCCCGCCGGCGACGTGCCACCCGAGTTCGGCACCGACTGGCACGACCCCCTCACCGCCGATCCGCCGGTCCCGCGTCCGCCGACCCCCTCCTGCGAACTGACTATCGCCGAGGCCGAGTTCCGCGACTTCACCCCCTACCGGGGCCACTACACCCCGCCCACCGGATGCGGCACCGGCAGCTGGGCCAAGGTCGTCCTGCGCCTCGAAGGCAAGGTCAGGGGACGCCAGTACGACCGCCTCGGCCACCTCTCGCTCGGCGGCGTCGAGATCCTCCGCACCTCCACCCCCGAGCCCTCGCCCGACGGCATCACCTGGACCGTCGAGAAGGACGTCACCCGCTACAGCGACACCCTCAGCCGGCCGCAGCCCGTCGAGATGCTCATCGGGAACGTCGTCAACGAGACGTACACGGGCGTCATCGACGTCAAGGCCACGCTCGTCTTCCACACCGCCGACCGGCACCACCCCGCCCCCGGCACCCCCGACCGCGTCCTCCCGCTGACCACCCCCGCCGTCACCACGCCCCGCAACACCGAGCGCCTCCTTGCCGAGGTGTACGCCACCGGCTCCGGCGGCGGCTGCGAGGAGTACTGGTACATGACGGTCCCGGAAGCCGCGCCCTACTCCTGCAAGGCCGCGGACGGGCCCCACCGCGAGGTCCGCATCTCCGTCGACGGCCGCCTCGCCGGCATCGCCGCCCCCTTCCCCCACGTGTGGACCGGCGGCTGGTCCAACCCCTTCCTCTGGTACGTGACCCCCGCCCCGCGCGCCTTCGACGTCAAGCCCGTCGTCTACGACCTGACCCCCTTCGCCGCCCTCCTCAACGACGGCCGCGAGCACCGCATCGAGGTGTCCGTCGCAGGCCTCCCCGCCGGCCGGCCCGGTTGGAGCACCCCCGCCAACCTGCTGGTCTGGCAGGACGAGGGCCGGGCCGTCGTCACCGGATCCCTCACCCGGCACGAAGAGGAGCAGCCCTCCGGATCCAGCCGCTGGACCCCCGCGGCCGCCGGCGAACCGCACCGCCTCGACACCCGCGGCAGCCACCGCCTCACCACCGCCGGCCGCCTGGACACCTCCCACGGCCGCGTCACCACCACCGTCACCCGCGCCGTCGGCCTCACCTCCGTGCACCGCTGGACCGGCGGCGAGGCCCGGGACGCCCTCTCGGCCACCTGGACCGACGAGGAGAGCACCACCCGCGGATCCGCCACCACCCGCGGATCCGCCACCACCCGCACCGTCCGCACCTACACCGTGGACGGCGAGACCACTCTCGGCGCCGGCGACCGGCTGCGCACCGCCATCACCGTCGCCGACCGCGCCGACACCGCCGTCCTGCACGGCGGCCGGACCGTCGACCGCAGCCGCCTCGACCACCGGTACACGGGCGACGCCTCCTACACCGCCAACGTGCCGCGCGAGCAGCGCCACGCGGTCGGCACCAGCACCGAGCGCTACCGCCTGTACGGGGCGCAGGTACCCGGCGGGTGCTACGACCGGACGCTGTCCACCGCGCAGGGCACGGTGACGGAGGACCGGAGGCGCTGCTGACGGAGGCTGCCCCTACGATGAGCCGCCATGGACATGAGTGAGGCCGGCAGACAGCTGGTCGACGGCCGATTCGAACTGTTGGCGCCGCTGGGCGCCGGTGGCATGGGCACGGTGTGGCGCGCCCGCGACATCGCACTGCACCGCGACGTCGCTCTCAAGGAGGTGCGCCCGCCGGACCCGGCGACGGCCGCGGCCCAGCCCGGCCTCACCGTCCAGCTGCGGGAGCGCGCGGTGCGCGAGGCCCGGGCCCTGGCCCGCCTCGCGCACCCCAACGTGGTGACGATCCACCACATCGTCGAGCCCGCCGGAGGCGAGGACGGGCACCCGTGGATCGTGATGGAGCTCGTCAAGGGCGGCTCCCTGCACGACCGGCTGGAGTCCGGGCCCCTGCCCGTCGCGGACGTCGTCCGGCTCGGCCTCGACGTCCTGTCGGCGCTGCGCGCCGCCCACGCCGAAGGCGTCCTCCACCGGGACGTGAAACCGGCCAACGTGCTGCTGCGGGCCGACGGCTCGGCCGTGCTCACCGACTTCGGCATCGCCGCCCTGCACGGCTCCACCGCGCTGACCTCCACCGGCGTGCTCATCGGATCCCCCGAGTACATCGCCCCGGAGCGGGCCCGCGGCGAGGAGGGGCTGCCCGCCTCCGACCTGTGGTCGCTCGGCATGCTCCTGTACGTGGCCTCCGAGGGCACTCATCCGCTGCGCCGCCCCACCAGCCTCGCGACCGTCGTCGCCGTGCTGGAGGACCCCATTCCGGCCCCGGTGCGCTCCGGCCCGCTGGGCCCCGTACTGGAGCGGCTGCTCGTACGGGACCTGGCCGCGCGGCCCGACGCCGCGGAACTCGAACGGCTCCTGCGGGAGGCGCAGGCCGCCCTCGGCGGGGCCGCGCCGGCCGCCGTCCCGCACGCCACCCCCGGGCAGTACGGGCCGCCGAGCACCCAGCTCGCCACCCCGCACCCCGCCGTGCCGACGCCGGGCCTGCCGCAGCAGCCCGCCGGGCCGTACGCCCCGCCGCCCTTCACCCCCGGGGGCGGATCCCCGTACGCCGCCACCGCGGCCGTCCCCACGGGCGGGCGGACCCCGCGCCGCCGCCCCGCACTGCTCGGCGGCGTCCTCGCGGTGGTCCTGGCCGGCGGCGGAGCAGCCGCGCTCGTCAACGCGCTGTCCGGAGGCGACACCGGCGGCAGCGGCACGGGCAAGGGCGGGGCGTCCGCCCCCGCCGCCACGGCCGGCGACACCGGTCCCGCGCCCCGGCAGTCGGCCGGGTCGGGCGCGCCCGCCAAGGAGGCCGCCGCGCCCCGGGGCAGCCTGCTGACCCCCGCCAACGTCCGCACCGCGATCGAGGCGTTGAAGCAGCAGACCGGCACCACCACCTTCGCGGAGATGACCGTCTACGAGGAGTACGTGCTCGCGTCCATCCCCACCGCCCCCGGTGCGAAGACGTACGACCGGTGGCAGTACCGCGACGGCCAGGCCAGGAAGAGCGGCCCCGGCGGCACCCTGAAGCCCGACGAGCCGCCGATCGACATGGCCGGCGTCAACTGGGACGCCCTGCCCGGCCTGCTCGACAAGGCCAAGCAGGAACTCGGCGTCGACAAGCCGACCTCCCGCTACGTCATCATCGAGCCCTGGCTCTTCGACGGGACCCCGTCGATGCGCCCCTACCTCAGCGACGAGTACGGGCAGGGCGGCTACGTGCACGCCGACACCCGGGGCAACGTGAAGAAGGTCTACAAGAGCTGACATCGTGTACCCGTACGTGCATCGCACGCACGTACGGCACGCACGGTTCAGAGGAGTTCCGACCACCATGCCCACCTGGCGCACCACCCTGACGGCGGCCGGTATCCGCGACCCCCGGCTGCGCGCCGACTTCACGTACGCCGCGCGCCGGGTCATGCGCCGGGAGCCCGCCCCGTACCTGACGCTGCGCCTGCTCGCCGCGCCGGAACTGGTGCCGTGGATGACCGCCGGGGTCGGCTTCATGAACCTCGTCGACGACACCGCCGAGACGGGCACCCCGCGGCAGCGGGTGGACGGGCTGGCCGCCCTCGCCGAGCGGGTGGGGGAGGCGCTGCGGACCGGCGGCGGCCCGGACCCGCTGCTGCGGGCGTACGCGCACGCCGTTGCCGTCCGCGGCCTGCCCGAGCGCTGGATCTCCCGCTTCCTGGAGGGCGCCGCCGGCGCCGAGGCCCGCTTCGGCGGCTTCGACACCGAGGAGGACCTCCAGGCCTACCTCGACGCCTACGCCTGGCCGGGGCTGCTCGCCTTCACCGGCCTCCAGTACCCCGGCGGCCCCGACGCGGCGCAGGCCGCCGGGTGGCGCCGGTTCGTCGACGCCGCCCAGCGTGTCGACTTCCTCGCCGACCTCGCCGGAGACCTGGCCGAGGGCCGCCTCTGCCTGCCGCGCGCGGCCCTGGCCGAGCACTCGGTGACCCGCGAGGACCTAGAACAGGCCCGCGACACCCCCGCCGTACGGGCCCTGCTGGCCGCGCAGGCGCGCCGGGCGCGGACCGCCCTGGAGGCCGCGGACGGCATCCTCGACCTGGCGGAGCCGGGCCTGCGGCCGGTCGTCGCGGCCATGGCCGAGCTGATGGGGCACCAGCTGGCGGCCGTGGAGCGGGCCGGCGCGCGGGCGCTGCGGCGGGACGTCGGCTACGGGGTGGCCGCCCCGGTACGGACGCTGCTGCGCGCCCGGGCCGGGGCCCGCCGCGGGGCCCCGGCCGCACCGGGGGCTAGTAGGGCCCGTTGACGTTGTCGATGGAGCCGTAGCGGGCGGCCGCGTAGTTGCAGGCGGCGGTGATGTTCGCGACCGGGTCGTAGGAGTCGGTCGAGGTGCCGGGCACGTGGTAGGCGCGGAACGTCGGGTCGATGACCTGGAGCAGGCCCTTCGAGGGAATGCCGTTGCGGGCGTTGATGTCCCAGTTGTTGATGGCCCGCGGGTTGCCCGAGGACTCGCGCATGATGTTGCGGTGGATGCCCTGGTAGCTGCCGGGGATCCCGTGCTTGGCCATGACGGCGAGGGATTCGCGGATCCAGCCGTCGAGGTTGTCCGGGTACGAGACGGCCGGCTTGGCCGCCGCGGCCTTCGCGGCCGCCGCCTTGGCGGCCGTACCGAGGGAGAGCTTCAGGCCGGGCTGGATGACCTCGGGATTGCTGCCGATGGCGCTCCGGTTCGCCTCGTAGAGGGCCTTCCATCCGCCGGACACGGAATGCTGCACGGCGATCTTCGAAAGGGTGTCGCCGATGGCCACGGAATACGTCGCGGGGGCTGCCGCCTTTTCCACCGCCGGCGTGGCGGCGGGCAGTGCCGCCGCGGTCGCGGCGGGCACCGCGGCCGGCTGGGCGACGACAGCGCCGGCGGTGGTCGCGGTGATCAGCGGGAGGGCGAGGGCCGCGCCGCCGGTGCCGGCGACGGCCAGCTTGCGGACGGCGGGACGCTGCTTCGGGCGGCGGTGCTTACCCGTTCCGGGCATGGCGCAATTCCTCACGTGCGGGTGCGGGGGGAGCCCTGGCGGTGGCCGGAATCGGTAGCTGCCCGCCGGGAACGACGTGAAGGTAGGCGAGTCCGCCGGGGCGGAACAAGGCTCGGAACCGCACGTGTGATCCATTGGCCGCTTTCGGTGCGGTAAACGACCTTGGGGAAGATCCCGGGGAATGTCGGATTTCCTTTCCTGGAAAAGGGAATCGCGCCTCGGCGGGAAATGATGTTGCAAAGACCCGAGTGACTGACATCACGGTTTGCGGAGCGTCGGGAGCAAAACGGACAAAATATGGGTTCGATGGCTCGAATTGGGCATCCGGCCTGTTCTTTGCCAACCGCCCACGGCGGGCGCATTCCGGCGCGCCCGCCGCGTTTCCGGGCCCCGCGCGCAACCCCCGTGTGAAACCTCAGAGCGCGGTGAGACGGTCCAGGGCCTCCGCAACCGACCGCCGTCCCGCCGGCAGCAGTGGAAGGCGCACGTCAGGCGTGGGGATCCGGCCCTGCGCGTGGAGCGCGCCCTTCACCACCGCGGGATTCGGCTCCCGGAAGAGCGCCGCGGCCAGCGCGGCCAGGCGGTGGCCCAGCTCCCGGGCCCGTACCGCGTCCCCCTCCCGCCAAGAGGCCGCCAGCTCCGCGTACCGCGCCGTCGCCACATGCGCGGAGGCGAGGATCCCGCCCGCCGCGCCCAGCGCGAGCATCGGGGAGGCGAACACGTCGTCGCCGGCGAGCACCGCGAACCTCTCCGGCAGGTCGCCCATCAGCGCCACCGTCTCCCGGTCGATCCCGCCCCCCGCGTACTTCAGCCCGGCGACCCCCGGCAGCTCCCCGAGCGCCCGCAGCGCCTCCGCGTCCAGCTGCTGCCCGGTGCGGTAGGGGATGTGGTAGACGATCAGCGGGACGGGGCTCGCCGCGGCCAGCCGGGAGAAGTGCGCGAGCACGCCCGCCGCGCCGGGCCGCACGAACGACGGCACCGCCACCAGCGCCGCCCGCGCCTCCGGCCACCGCGCCAGCCGGCGCAGGTCCTCCTCCGCGGCGCGGGTGCCGCCCGCCCCCGCGCCGACGGTCAGCACCGCGCCCCGCTCCCGGCACACCCGGGCGCAGATCCCGGTGGCCAGGTCGCGCTCCGCCGCGTCCAGCGAGGCCGCCTCCGCCGTGGTGCCCAGCGCGACGATCCCGGTGGCGCCCTCGTCGAGGACCTGGTGGGCGAGCGCCTCCAAGGCGTCGGCCGCGACCTCGCCGCCGCGGGTGAAGGGGGTGACGAGCGGGACGTGGATCCCGTGCAGGGGGAGGCCCCCGAACCGTGCGCCGTCCTGTGCGTTCCGTGTGTCCTGTGCCATGCAGCCGAGCTTCGCCCGGCCCGACCCGCAGATCCAGTTCGCTTTCCTTACCCGAACCGTAAGCTGATCCGATGCTCGACGTACGACGCCTGCGCCTGCTGCGCGAACTCGCCCGCCGCGGGACCATCGCGGCCGTCGCCGAGGCCCTCTGCTTCAGCCCCTCGGCCGTCTCCCAGCAGTTGGGCGTCCTCGAACGGGAGGCCGGCCTGCCGCTGCTCGAACGCACCGGCCGCACCGTCCGCCTCACTCCGGCCGGCCGGAACCTGGTCCGGCACGCCGAGGCCGTCCTCGAACGGCTCGAGGAGGCGGCCGCCGACCTGGCGCAGGCGCGCAGCGGCCTTGCGGGGGCCCTGCGCATCGGAGCCTTCCCCACCGCGACCCGGGCCATCGTCCCCGCCGCCCTCACCGCCCTGGCCCGGCGCCACCCCCGTCTGGAGCCGATGGTGACCGAGACGGACCCGGCGGCCGTCGCGCACGCCCTGCGCGCCGGCGACCTCGACGTCGCCCTCGTCCACGAGTACGACTTCGTCCCCGCGCCCCGCGAGCCGGGGATCGCCACCGAGCCCCTCTACCGGGAGGCGATGTACCTGGCGGCGCCCGCCGCCGGACCGCCGCCGCCCCCGGACGCCCGTCCGCGGGACCCGGAAGGGCCCGCTGCGGCCGGCGGCCCCGGCCCGGCGGAGCAGCGCGCCGCGCTCCGGGCCCACGCCGGCGCCCCCTGGATCACCGCCACCCCCGGCACCCTCTGCCACACCATGGCCGTACGCGCCTGCGAGGCCGCCGGGTTCACGCCGCGCGTGCGGCACCTGGTCGACGAGTTCCCCACCGTCCTCGCGCTCGTCGCCGCAGGGCAGGGCGTGGCCGTCGTCCCCGGGCTGGGCCTGCACGGGCCCGCGGACCCCGCCGTCGCCCTCACCCGGCTGCACATGGAGCGCCGTACGAAGCTGGCGTTCCGCAGCGGTTCCGCCGGCCACCCGGCAGTGGCCGCCTTCGGGGAGGCGCTTCGCGCCGTGCTGCCACCGGAACCGGCCACGGCGGACGACGGGCCGTGATGCAACTCCCCTCCGGGCCCCGGCCCGTGTACGTTCGGTGATCCAGACGGATCCGAGCAGAGCGGGGTATGAGGTGACGCATCGCGTACGAGGGATCATCGCGCGGAGCAAGGGCGCACCGGTGGAGTCGGCGACGATCCTCGTACCGGACCCGGGGCCGGGCGAGGCGCTGGTCAAGGTCCAGGCGTGCGGGGTGTGCCACACCGACCTGCACTACCGCGAGGGCGGCATCAACGACGACTTCCCCTTCCTCCTCGGCCACGAGGCGGCGGGCGTGGTCGAGGCGGTCGGCCCCGACGTCACCTCGGTCGCCCCCGGGGACTTCGTCGTCCTCAACTGGCGGGCCGTGTGCGGCACCTGCCGGGCCTGCCGGCGCGGCCGCCCCTGGTACTGCTTCGCCACGCACAACGCCGCCCAGCCCATGACGCTGGAGGACGGCACCCCGCTGTCGCCGGCGCTGGGCATCGGCGCCTTCGCCGAGAGGACCCTGGTCGCCGCGGGCCAGTGCACCAAGGTCGACCCGGCGGCCTCGCCGGCCGCCGCGGGGCTCCTCGGCTGCGGAGTGATGGCCGGCCTCGGCGCGGCCCTGAACACCGGCGGCGTCGGCCGCGGCGACTCGGTGGCCGTCATCGGCTGCGGGGGAGTGGGCAGCGCGGCCGTGGCCGGGGCCCGGCTGGCGGGCGCGGGCCGGATCATCGCCGTGGACCTGGACGACCGCAAGCTCGAACTGGCCCGAGGGCTGGGCGCCACGCACACCGTCAACGGGCGCACCGAGGACGTGGTCGAGGCCGTCCAGGAACTCACCGGCGGCCACGGCGCGGACGTCGTCATCGACGCGGTCGGCCGCCCCGAGACCTACCGGCAGGCCTTCTACGCGCGCGACCTCGCCGGCACCGTGGTCCTGGTCGGCGTGCCCACCCCCGAGATGAGGCTGGAGCTGCCCCTGCTTGACGTCTTCGGCCGAGGCGGCGCCCTCAAGTCCTCCTGGTACGGGGACTGCCTGCCCGAGCGGGACTTCCCCGTCCTGATCGACCTCTATCTCCAGGGCCGGCTCGACCTGGACGCGTTCGTCTCGGAGACCATCCCGCTCGACGGGGTCGAGGACGCCTTCGCCCGGATGGAGCGCGGCGAGGTCCTGCGGTCGGTCGTCGAGTTCTGACGCCGGTCCGCGGATCCGGGGCTGCGGACCGGGGGTCCGCAGCCCGCCCCCCCCGCCGGCGCTCGGGATCCCTCACTGGCCGGTGGTCGTCGACCCCTTGTCCAGGGTGAGTTCGCTGTCCCAGGCGTCGCCGAACTTCGTCTCCTTGCCGTCGGCGTTGATGGAGAACCGGCCCTGCAGCGGGAGCACCTCGCCGGGGGAGGCGGACTGGAGGATGTCGCAGACCCCGCCCACCGACTCGACCGGCGTGTCCTTGACGGCCGTCAGCACGTCCCCGGTCGTCAGCTCCGCCTTGGCGGCGGGCGTGTTGGTCCGGGACCCGAGGACGAACACCCCTTTCACCCCGGAGTCGATGAGCTGCTTCTGCGCCTTCTCCACCGCGGCCGGGTCGATGTCCGTCCCCTCGAACTGTGCCGACAGGTCGGGGTCGTCCAGCCCCATGAGGAACCACCCGGGGTCGTTCTTCCTGACCCCCTCGGCGAGGCCGTCCAGCAGCGGCCGGGCGTGGTCGCCGCTGATGGCGAAGAACTGGCCCTGCAGGTCGCCCGAGCTGGCAAGCGTGTTGATCCCGACGACCTGTCCCTGCCCGTTGAGCAGCGGACCGCCGGAGTTGCCCGGGTTGACGGTGGCCGAATGCTGGATGATGGCCGGCTAGCGCGGCATGGACGTCGACGGCTCCGCGTTCGTCACCTGCGGGTTCTGGACCGAGCCGGCCGTGTACACGGCCTTCTGGCCCACGCCGCCGATCGACGCCGGATAGCCGAGGGCGGTGACGGTGTCGGCGGTCTGGACGTCCTTGCTCTTCCCGAACTCCAGGGCCTTCAGGTCGGGCGGCACGGAGGTGAGCGCGAGGACGGCGAGGTCCTCGCAGGGGTCGATGCCGACCAGCCGGGCCGGCTGCGTCGTGTCGCCGACGACGACCTTCAGGGACGCCTGCCCCTCCACCACATGGGCGTTGGTGGCGACGAGCCCCTTCTCGGCGTCGTAGACGAAGCCGCTGCCGCTGCCCCCCTCGCCCTCCACGAGGACCGTGGCCGGGGCCGCCTTCTCGTAGATCTCCCGCGGATCCATGTCGTCCGCGTACGCGGGCGGCAGCGCCGCCGTTCCCAGGGCCAGCACCGCGGCGGCCAGCACGGGGCCGCTGCACCGCACCTTCATGAGCCCGCCACCTTTCCACAGGAGGGGTCCCTCCTTCAGGCTAGCGCCGCGCCGCGGGGGTGTCCTGCGCTGGCCGGGCGCGCCCCCGGCGCCGCACCTGACGGCACTCCGCCCCGACTGCCGTTCCCCGCCGGTGCGTTCGCATAGGGTGCGCAGCATGGACACGCAGACCGGACAGCCCGCCCCGCTGGAGCCCATGCCCACCGACTGGACGCGCGCCCTCGCGGTCGTCGCCCATCCGGACGACCTGGAGTACGGCGGCACCGCGGCCATCGCCGACTGGACGGACGGCGGCCGCAAGGTCGCCTACCTGCTGGCCTCGCGCGGCGAGGCGGGCATCGACACCCTGGCGCCCGACGAGTGCGCCCCGCTGCGCGAGGCGGAGCAGCGGGCGAGCGCGGCCGTGGTCGGCGTCTCCGCCGTCGAGTTCCTCGACTACCGGGACGGCACCATCGAGTACGGCCTGGACCTTCGCCGGGACATCGCCGCCGCCATCCGCCGGCACCGCCCCGAACTGCTGATCACGCTCAACCACCGCGACACCTGGGGCGGCCGGGACGGCGGGGGCTTCTGGAACACCCCCGACCACAAGGCGGTCGGCCGGGCCACCCTGGACGCCGCCGCCGACGCGGGCAACCGGTGGATCTTCCCCGAGCTCACCGCGCAGGGCCTGGAGCCCTGGAACGGCGTGCGCTGGATCGCCGTGGCCGGGTCCCCGCAGGCAACCCACGCCGCCGACGCCACGGCCGGCATGGAGCGGTCCATCGCCTCGCTGATGGAGCACAAGGCGTACATCGAGGCCCTCACCGACCAGGACCCGGAGGAGTACTGCCGCGGGTTCCTCACCGGCTTCGCCGAGCAGGCCGCGGACCGCTTCGGAGGCCGCCCGGCCGTGACGTTCGAGCTCTTCTCCCGCTGAGCCCTCCCCGTGCGAGGCGCCGCCCCCGCCGGTCCGGGGGTGGCGCCCTGTGGGGATGCGTGGTTCCCAGACAGCCAAGCAACCGCTTAGTATGCCGCGGGATGCGTTCCCCTACGGCGGCTGGAGGCCCCGGATGCAGGCATGGCGAGTGCACACCACCGGCGAACCGCGCGAGGCCATGCGCCTCGAGGACGTCCCCGAACCGGTGCCCGGCAAGGGGGAGGTGCGGCTGCGCGTCCGCGCGGCCGCCGTCAACTTCCCCGACGCCCTGCTCGTACGGGGCCAGTACCAGATCCGCCCGCCCCTGCCCTTCACCCCCGGCGTCGAGGTCTGCGCGGAGACGGAGGACGGCCGCCGCGTCATCGCCAACCCCGCCCTCCCGCACGGCGGCCTCGCCGAGTACGCCACCGCCCCCGCCGCGGCCCTGCTGCCCGCCCCCGACAGCCTCGACGACGCCGAGGCCGCCGCCTTCCACATCGGCTACCAGACCGGCTGGTTCGGCCTCCACCGCCGGGCCCGCCTCCAGGCCGGCGAGACGCTGCTCGTCCACGCCGCCGCCGGAGGCGTCGGCAGCGCCGCCGTCCAGCTCGGCAAGGCCGCCGGCGCCACCGTCATCGGCGTCGTCGGCGGCAAGGCCAAGGCCCGTACCGCGGAGGAACTCGGCTGTGACCTGGTGCTGGACCGCACCGCCGAGGACATCCCGGCCCGCGTCAAGGAGTTCACCGCAGGCCGCGGCGCGGACGTCGTCTACGACCCGGTCGGCGGGGACGCCTACACCGCCTCCACCAAGTGCATCGCCTTCGAGGGCCGGATCGTCGTCGTCGGCTTCGCCGGGGGGACCGTCCCGGCCCCTGCCCTGGGCCACGTCCTCGTCAAGAACTACTCCGTCCTGGGCCTGCACTGGGGCCTCTACGGCCTCCGGGACCCGGCGGCCGTCCGCGCCTGCCACGACGAACTCACCCGCCTCACCGCCACCGGCGCCGTCAAGCCCCTGGTCAGCGAACGCCTCCCGCTCGCAGCCGGCGCCGACGCCGTCCAGCGCGTCGCCGACGGCGCGACCACCGGCCGGCTGGTCGTCCTCCCCGCCCGGGACGGAGGCGCCCGGCCGTGACCACCGCCGACACCGTGCGAGCCCGGGTCCGCGACCTGCTCGCCGCACATCCTCCCGCCACCACCGGCCGCACCGCCTTCCTGCGCGCCCGCTTCGACGCCGGACTCGCCTGGGTCCACTACCCCGAGGGACTCGGCGGGCTCGGCGCGCCCCGCTCCCTCCAGGCCGCCGCCGACGCCGAACTCGCTGCCGCGGCAGCCCCGGACAACGACCCGCGCCGCATCGGGATCGGCCTCGGCATGGCCGCGCCGACGATCCTCGCGCACGGCACCGAGGAGCAGAAGCAGCGCTTCCTGCGCCCCCTGTGGACCGGCGAGGAGGTCTGGTGCCAGCTCTTCAGCGAACCCGGCGCCGGCTCCGACCTCGCCGCCCTCGGCACCCGCGCCGTCCTCGACGAGTCGGCTGGGGAGTGGGTCGTCGACGGGCAGAAGGTGTGGACCTCCAGCGCCCACACCGCCCGCTGGGGCATCCTCCTCGCCCGCACCGACCCCCGGCTGCCCAAGCACCGGGGCATCAGCTACTTCGTCTGCGACATGCACGCCCCCGGCGTGGAGGTCCGGCCGCTGCGCCAGATCACCGGCGAAGCCGAGTTCAACGAGGTGTTCCTCACCGGCGTCCGCATCCCCGACGCCCACCGGATCGGCGCCGTGGGCCAGGGCTGGGAGGTCGCCCGGACCACCCTGATGAACGAGCGCGTCTCCATCGGCGGCATGCGCATCCCCCGCGAAGGCGGCATGATCGGCCCCCTCGCCGCCGCCTGGCGCGAGCGGCCTGCCCTGCGCACCCACGCCCTCCACCAGCGCCTCCTCGGCCTGTGGGTCGAGGCGGAGGTCGCCCGGCTCGCCGCCGAGCGGCTGCGGCAGCAGCTCGCCGCCGGCCAGCCCGGACCGGAGGGCTCCGGGATGAAGCTGACCTTCGCCCGCCTCAACCAGGAGATCAGCGGCCTGGAGGTGGAGTTCCTCGGCGAGGAGGGCCTGTACTACGGCGACTGGGAGATGACCCGGCCCGACACCGTCGACTTCACCGGCCGCGACGCCGGCTACCGCTACCTCCGCGCCAAGGGCAACAGCATCGAGGGCGGCACGAGCGAGATCCTGCTGAACATCGTCGCCGAACGCGTCCTCGGCCTGCCCGCCGAACCGCGCGACGACAAGGACGTCCCCTGGAAGGACCTGGCCCGATGACCACCCCCGGCGCCGCACCCGACCTGCGGTACTCCGACACCGAGGAGGAGCTGCGCTCCGCCGTGCGCTCCCTCCTCGCCGCCCGCTGCACACCCGCCGGCATCCTCGCCCGGGCCGAGAGCGGCCGCCCCCACGACCCCGCCCTCTGGGACACCCTCGCCGCCGGGATCGGCACCGCCGGCCTGCTCGTCCCGGAGGAGCTCGGCGGGCAGGGCGCCGGCCCCCGCGAGGCCGCCGTCGTCCTGGAGGAGCTCGGGCGGGCCGTCGCCCCCGCCCCCTACCTGGCACACGCCGTGCTCTCCGCCGTGATCCTCCTCGGCTGCGACCCGGTCGCGGCGGCCCCGCACCTGGCGGAACTGGCCGCGGGCCGGCGCGTGTACGTCCCCGCCCTGCCGCTGACGCAGGCCCCCGGGGCGCCGCTCCCGGCGGCGGTCCGCGACACCGGGGGCGGGACCCTCACCGGGCGCGCCACCTCGATCGCCGACGCGGTCGCCGCCGACGTGCTGCTGGTCCTCGCGGACACCGGCCTGTACGCCGTCGAGGCCTCCGAGGCCCGGCTCACGCACCGGACCCCGCTGGACCTGACCCGCCCCCTCGCCGACGCCGCCCTCGACGGGACGGACGCCACCCTGCTCGCCGGCCCGGCGACCGCCCGCGCCGCCGTGGAGCGGGCCCTGCTCTGCGGGGCGGGCCTGCTCGCCTCCGAGCAGGTCGGTCTCGCCGAGTGGTGCCTCGACCGGACGGTGGCCTACCTGAGGACCCGCCACCAGTTCAACCGGCCCGTCGGCTCCTTCCAGGCCGTCAAGCACCGGCTGGCCCGGCTGTGGCTCGACACCGCGGCGGCCCGCGCCGCCGCCCGGGCCGCGGCCGACGCGCTGGCGGCGGACGCCCCCGACGCCCCGCTCACGGTCGCCGTGGCCCAGGCGTACTGCTCGGGCGTCGCGGTGCGGGCCGCCGAGGAGTGCGTACAACTGCACGGCGGCATCGGCATGACGTGGGAGCACCCGGCGCACCTCTACCTCAAACGCGCCAAGGCCGACGCGCTGGCCCTCGGCACGGCGGGCCACCACCACGCCGCGGTCGCCGCCCTCGCCGACCTGCCCGCCCCCTGACCGGGGAGGCCGCCCGGCCCCGGCACCGGCCGGCGGACGACCCGCCCACGGAACCCCCCGGCCCGGTTCCTATCCTCGGGCCATGACCGCACTCGTCTCACCCGTCACCTCCGCGGAGCTGGCGGCCCACCGCGACGAACTGGCCGACCTGCTCGTCGCGGTGGTCCGCGAAGGCTCCTCCCTCGGCTTCCTCGCCGACCTCGACCACGCTGCGGCAGCCGCCTGGTGGGAGACCCTGCTGCCCTCCCTCCGCGACGGCACCCTCGCCCTGTGGGTTTCCCGCCCCGCGGAGGGCGCGCCGGTCGACGGCAGCGTCGCCTGGGCCCGCGAGACCAAGCCCAACGGCCGCCACCGCGCGGAGCTGCGCAAGCTCATGGTCCACCCCGCCGCCCGCGGCCGCGGCACCGCCCGCGCCCTGCTCGCCGAGGCCGAGGACGCCGCCGCCCGGGCCGACGTCGTCCTGCTCTTCCTCGACACCGAGACCGGCAGCGGCGCCGAGCACCTCTACCGCGCCGCCGGCTGGACCGAGGCCGGGACCATCCCCGACTACGCCGCCGACCCCGACGGCCGCCTGCACCCCACGACCCTCTTCTACAAGCATCCGTCCCTCCGGCCCAGGTGACCTCCCCCGCCGCGCGGCGTTAGACCCCGTAGCCCCACCACCGAGCGAGGGAGAGAACGCATGCACGCCGCATCCGCCGGTGCACCACCGACCCGTCGCGCGGTCCTGCGCGCGGCCTTCACCGCGACGGTCCTCGCCGGGACCGCCGCGGCCCTGGCGCCCGTCCTGCGCGCCCGCCGCCCCCGGCAGACCGTCACCCCCGCGCCGCTCGCCGAGGAGACCTACAACGGCCGGCACATCGAGGTCACCGCGGCCGGAGTCCGCATCGACGGCCGCCCCCTGCACGTGATGCGCCGCGCCGACGGCAGCTACCTGAGCGGGATCAACCACTTCCAGTCGTACGGGACCCCCCTGGAGCTCGCCCGCGCCGCCGTCGACGAACTCGGCACGACGCAGCTGGCCCTCGCCGCCCCGCACCACGGCTGACGCACGGAAGGCGAGGAGCCCGCGTTGTACACCCGGCAGAACCAGCGGAACCTGACCAGCAGCCAGAAGCGGCGGTTCACCGCCGCCGTGCTGGAGCTCAAGCGGACCGGCGCGTACGACGAGCTGGTGCGCATGCACGACAAGTACTTCGTGCCCGACCGCGGCAGCAAGCTCCGCGTCGGCCACATGTCCCCGTCCTTCTTCCCGTGGCACCGGCGCTACCTGCTGGAGTTCGAGCGGCTCCTGCGGGGCGTCGACCCGGGCGTCAGCATCCCGTACTGGGACTGGACCACGGACGGCAGCCCCGCCTCCTCCCTGTGGGCGGAGGACTTCCTCGGCGGCACCGGCCGCGAGGGCGACCGCCAGGTCATGACCGGCCCGTACGCCCACCGGACCGGCAACTGGGAGATCACGGTCGGCTTCACCGAGGCCCGCTTCCTCACCCGCAACCTGGGCCGGCCGCAGAACCCGATCACCCTGCCCACCCGGGCGGAACTCCAATGGGCCATGGACGACCCGGTGTACGACACCGCCCCCTGGAACTCCACGGCCCGGGACGGCGGGTTCCGCAACAAGCTGGAGGGCTGGGCCGCCCCGAAGTCCGAGCGCTGGCGCAACCACAACAAGGTGCACCAGTGGATCGGCGGGCACATGACGGGCGGCACCGCGCCCAACGACCCCGCGTTCTGGCTGCACCACGCCTTCGTCGACCTGCTCTGGGACCGCTGGCAGCGGCAGCACCCGCGCTCCGGCTACCTGCCCGCCGCACCGCTGCCGCCGGGCGACCTCCAGCGGGGCCGGGTGATCTCCCTTGACGAGCCCATGCCCCCGTGGAACATCACGCCGCGCGAGATGCTCGACCACCGGAGCCTCTACCGCTACGAGTGACCGCCGTCCTCCCCGCGCACCCGTTACCTGGACGCGAGGAGGCCCCCGCCGCACGGCGGGGGCCTCCAGCGGCCGGATCACCCGGCCGGACGGCCGGTCAGTGGCCGTAGCCCTCGGTGTGCTCGCCGCCGGACGCGTTGACGCAGGTGTTGCCGAACGCCGGGCTGAGCAGACCGGCGGCGTTCACCGTGTTGCCGCACACGTTGACCGGGACGTGAACCGGAATCTGGACGACGTTGCCGGACAGGACACCGGGGGAGCCGACCGCCGCACCGTGCGCTCCGGCATCGGCGACGGCCAGACCGGCACCGGCGGCCAGGGCGCTACCAGCGGCAGCGGTGACGGCGACTGCCTTCGCGATACGCGACATCAAGATCTCCTCGTAAGGTGTGGGCGCCGCAGGGGCTGCGGCATTCGACATGGCATACAACGCGGCCGGGGCCGGGTGGTCACGGCCGCTGGGCCGTCGCGGTGACATCGAAGCGGACGGAGTCGAAGTACGGGGTGATCAGGCCGCCGGCCCCGGGCCGCAGGACCTCGACCGGAGTGCCCGCACAGCCCGGACGGGGGTAGAGGTAAGCGGTCCCCGACGTGTTGTTGGTGACGCCGCGGGCCCCGCCGCCGCGGGCCTCCACACAGCCCTCGGAAGCCGTCAGGCCGTGCACCCGGTCGTCCCGGCCGACGTACTGGAAGTCCGGCTGGCCGGCGGCGGCCAGGGCCGGTCCCGTGGCGGCGAACAGCAGCAGGGGGGCCGGGGCGCAGGCCCGGACGAGGGAGAGGGCGGGGCGGGAGGTGCGCGGCCCGCGCGGGAAGGGCATGCATGGCATGCCGGTCCAACCCGGGCCGGCCCCGGCCGGGTCACGCCTTGTCACCCCTTGCACGCGTGTGCGACCGTGCCCCGGAGGGCGCACGGGCGACACCCGGCGCGGAACGGCCCACCCGGACGGCGCCCGCGCCGGTTCGACGAGAGGGACGCCATGAGCACTGCGGGCGCCGCCGCCACCCGCCCCCGGGCCGCCACCGCCGGCGGCGCCGTCGAGGGCCGCACCGGGCCCGGAGGCACCGCCGCCTTCCTCGGCATCCCCTACGCCGCGCCGCCCGTCGGACCGCTGCGGTTCGCCGCGCCCCGGCCGCCGCGGCCCTGGACGGGCGTCCGCGACGCCGGCGCGTACGGCCCGACCGCCCCGAAGGCCCCCTACTCGGCGACCTTCGCCGCGCTCCTCGCCGACCCGGTCGTCCCCGGCGACGACTGCCTCAACCTCAACGTCTGGACGCCCTCCCCGGACCCCGCGGCGAAGCTGCCCGTCATGGTGTGGCTCCACGGCGGATCCCTGACCCGCGGCTCCTCCGCCGTCCCCGTCTACGACGGCACGGCCTTCGCCCGCGACGGCGTCGTCCTCGTCTCCGCGAACTACCGGCTCGGCGTCCTCGGCTACGGGCTGTTCCCCGACGCCCCCGCCAACCGCGGCCTCCTCGACCAGATCGCCGCCCTCGCCTGGGTCGCGGAGAACATCAAGGCCTTCGGCGGCGACCCGGACCGGGTCACCGTCTTCGGCCAGTCCGCCGGCGCCATCAGCACCGGCGCCCTGCTCGCCGCACCCCCGGCCGCCGGACTGTTCGCGCAGGCCGCCCTGCAGAGCGGCGCCCCCGAAGTCCTCCCGCGCGAGCGCGTACGGGCCCTCGTCCGGCGCATGGCCGCCCTGCTCAAGGTGCCCGCGACGGCCGCCGCCTTCGCCGCCGTACCCCTGCCCGAGCTGCTCACCGCGCAGGAGGCCGCCTCGCGCCGCGCCGGCCCGCTCGCCGGCGGCCCCGCCTTCGGCCTCGTCGCCGACCCCGCCACGCTGCCCGAGGAACCCCTGCCCGCCGCGGCCCGCTCCCGCGTCCCCCTCCTACTCGGCTGGACCAGCGACGAGTACCGGCTGTGGCTGGCGCCAACCGGCGCCGTACGGCTGCTGGACCGCCTGGGGCCGCTCGCCGTCGCCCTGGCCCGGGCCCGCACAGGCAAGGACCGCACCGCCCTGCGGACGCTGCGCAGCGCCCTGCCCGGCGCGAGTCCCGCCGCGTACGCCGGCCAGATGCTGACCGACCACCGGCTCCGCGATCCGCTGCGCCGCCTCGCCGGGGCGCCCCGGCCGGCCCCGTCCTTCGTGTACGAGTTCGCCTGGCCGTCCGGGATCCCAGGCCTCGGCGCCTGCCACGCCCTCGAACTGGGCTTCGTCTTCGACACCCTCGCGGCGCCGGAGGCGTCCTGGCTGGCCGGACCGGACGCCCCCCAGGAGCTCGCGGACCTGATGCACGCCGCCTGGGTCCGGTTCGCCCGCACCGGCGACCCCGGCTGGCCCGCCTGGGACGGCGGCGGCCCGCCGATGGTGTTCGGCGGGCCGCCGCGGGAGCGGGAGGGGGAGCCGGCGCCTACTCCACCGGCCCTTCCATGACCTTGCTGATGAACTGGATCGGGCCCTCGCCCATGCTCGGGACGTACGTCTTCGCGTTGTGCTTCCCGTTCGGGATCACCCGCATGCTGGTGTGGACGGGGCCCTTGCCGTAGGTCGCGATCCACTTCTCGACGTCCGGCAGCGTCTTCTTGTTGTTCTCGCTGTCGCCCACCTGGAAGGCCAGGTAGACGTCCGGGCCCTTCTTGTCGATCAGGCTCTTGGCCAGCACGCCCGGGTCGTTCGCCGCCTTCTCCTTGTCGTGTCCCTTCCACAGCGGGGAGTCGGGCACGACGTCGGGGCCGGAGCAGATCGCCGCCTTGAACTTGTCCGGGTGCTTCAGCACGGCCTTCAGGCTGGCGAACCCGCCGGTGGAGGAGCCCATGAACGCCCAGCCGTCACGGGACTTGACCGTGCGGAAATTCGCCTTCATCAGGTCGGGGACGTCCTCGGTGAGCCAGGTGCCCATCCTGGGCTGGCCGGGGATGTCGGAGCCGTCCCAGTAGATGCCCTTCTCGTCCCCGGAGGGGTTGAGCACCGGCATGGCCAGCAGGAACGGCTTGCTCTTGCCCTCGGCGTACCATTTGGCGATGCTCGTCTGGAGGCCCAGGTCGGTGCCCATCCAGTAGTTGTTCGGATAGCCCGCGCCGCCCGGCAGGGCGATCAGCACGGGGAAGCCGCTCTTGGCGTACTTCGGGTCGTTGTACTCCTTGGGCGCCCACACCCAGACCTTGCCCTTGAAGCCCGACTTCTTGCCGTCCAGGGTGGTCACGGCGACGTGCGTGCCGTCGGGCAGGGTCATCGAGTTCTTGAACTCGGCCGCCGGGCCGGTCGGCATCAGGGCCTTCGAGCCGGCGCTCTGGGCGCCGCCCGCCTTCCCGCCGCCCTGGGCGGGGCCGCCGAAGGAGACGCTCTTCCCCTTGTCGGTGAAGGGGGGTATCTCGAAGTGGTACATCGCGCCGGCGGCTATGCCGGCGAGGGCCAGGACGGCGGCACCGACAGCGAGCCACCGCCGGCCGCGGCGCGGGCGCCGACCGGATTCCGGTTCCGGTCCGGGGTCCGTGTACTGCAGGTACTGGCCGTCGGGTGAGTACGACATGTGCGCTGGCTCTCCGGCTGGTGCTGCCCCATCGGGGGTCGGTCATCACGATCTGATCGAAGGATGAGCCTACGGGGCGACCAGTTCCGGTTTTTTCCAGCTCTTGGCCTGCTCTGGGGCCGGTCCTTGCCGAAGGCGCCGCCCCCGGCCGCGCGGGCGGCCGGGAGACGAAGCCATCCTGCAGGAGCGTTACGCCGGAACGAGCGCCTTGCGCCGGCGCCGCCGCGGCGCCCGCGCCGAGAGCCGCAGCTCGATGATCGACCGCACGGCCGGCCACTCCTCGTCGAGGATCGAGTAGAACGCGGTGCTGCGCACCGCCCCGTCCAGGCCCCGGGAATGCGCCCGGCGGACCCCTTCGGGCGTGAACCCGAGCCGCTCCATCGCTGCCCGCGAGCGCACGTTGCGGGCGTCCGCGCGCAGCGAGATCCGCCGTACGCCCCACGTCTCGAAGGCGTGGCGCAGCATGAGCAGCTTCGCCTCGGTGTTGATGCCCGTGCCCTGCGCACCGGGGGACAGCCAGGTGTTGCCGATCTCCGCGGCGTCCGGGACGGACGTCAGCGGATCGCCGAAGGGGACGCCCGGCACCGCGGGCCACACCAGCGGCCCCTGCCAGTAGTCCAGCTCCAGGAACCGGGTGGAGCCGACGACGAGGCCGTCCGAGGCTCTGACCACCGCGAACGGGAGCGATCGGCCGGCCGCCTGGTCGGCGAGGGCGCGGTCGATGTACTCGTGGGACGCCTGCACCCCGTGGGGTACGGGGGTGAAGGCGTAAGTCGTACGATCCTCGGCCCCGGCCAGGGCCAAGGCCTCGGCGTGGTGCGGGGCGAGGGGCTCGAGCCGCACGGAGCGGCCGGCGAGGAGTACGGGTACGGGCACGGAGCCTTCGGTCCTTCTGGGCGGTGGGGTGGTTGCACAGTCTGCGCGCCTGGAGTCGCCCCCCGCGCAAAACGCGGGTGAAAGGCAACGGGCTGTCAGGTGAAGCGCGAGTGCCTCAATGTAGCCCCTCGGAGAGCTCTCATGAACCCCCAAAATGGCAACGCCGCGGCCATGTTTTCCGGCACGCCCGCCTCGCGCGCCGACAAGGCTCTGACCTGCGGCGATGCAACAAGATCGAGGGCGGTCCGGTGTGACCTTCCCCGCTGCCCGCCCCGCCGGCCGGGCGGCGCCGCCCGGCCGGGCCGGCCGGGCGCCCGCGGCGGCCCCCGGCGTCTCCCGCGAGCCGGCCCGGGAAGCACCCGCGGCCGACCGTGGAACGGCGGGCCGCACGCCGGATTGGCCCGGTGAAACCAAGGTCGATTGGCTCCCTCGGCCGGGCCATCCGGCTGCTGCAATGGGGCGGTGACGACACGCATGCTGCCCCCGCCTGGGTCCCCGCGCCGCCTCGCGGCCGCCCAGCTGACTGGCCGCGGCCGGCAGCGCGGAGGCGCCGCGCGGCCCCCGCTGGTCATGACCCGCGCGAGCGCGGGCCCGCTCTTCGAGGTCGCAGGCGACACGCCGCAGCACGGCCGCCACCCTCGTCGGATCCAGGACTACGGGTGGGTGACGGTCGGGGAAAGGCGCCCCGAGCCGTTCCCGATCCCGCTGATCCAGCCGCCACGTGGCCCACCGCACCCGCGCCAGCACACGCCGCTTCCGCCGGATTCCCAGCCAGTACCCCCTCACCCAGTCCAGCCTGCCAGCCCCACCCCGGGGTCTTCAGGACCCGGTCAGGTAGGCGATCATGGACGGCAGGCCGTCCTTCGTCGGTGCGGTGGTGGTCACTCACTGCTCGCTTTCGTCGTGCTCGCGGGGTCGAAGCCGACGCCGAACAGGGCGTCGTAGGCGTGCAGGGCCCGGAGGGCGACGGCATGGCCGTCGCTGTGCTGGCGGGTTGCCCCTGGCGTCTTTGCCGGTCCAGGGCCAGGGCCTGGCGCATCCGGGCCGCGGTGGCCGCGTGGACGGGGTCGGTGACCACAGCCTGCTTGGCCCAGGACCGCTGGTGGTGGGCGACGACCTGGCCGTCGCAGACGGCCGTGACCGTGTCCGGCATCGCGGTCACGTCGACGAACCGGCCGATGGCCTGCGGGTCCACCGAGTAGTCGACGGTGCCGACGCGGACGTAGCAGTCCCGGCCGAGCCGGACCCGCTGGGTCAGCCCGATCGGCGGCACAAAAGGCGGCAGCGCGATCATCGCCTGGCGGTCGGTCTCCAGCAGATCGACCGGGCGGCCCTGGATCGAGCGGACGGTGCGGGCGTTGGCCCGCTCCAGCCACTCGGCCAGCTGCTCGTTGAAGTCGGTAGGCGAGGCAAACTGCCGTCCCGGCAGGAACGAGGTCTCCAGGAACTGGTTGTTCCGCTCGACCATGCCCTCGTATTCGGGGGCGCGTGGCGGCGCGAGCTTGATCTTCGTGACCAGCGTTCCGGCGAAAGCAGCGGCCGGCGCGGTCACCTTCCCGCTGCCGCCGACGGCCGCCTCGCGGTCCCAGACCAGCGTGTGCGTCACCCGGCCGATACCGCTGATCAGCGACCACATGCCCGCCAGGGAGGTCGCCGCCCTGGTCGGGATCATCTCCGCGGTCAGGAACCGGGAGAAGCCGAGCGTCATGACCAGCACTGGCAGGACCCGCTGCCGGCCGGGAGCGACCTGGACCCTCGTCTCCGGGAACCACAAGTCGCACTGGGTGATCTGGCCTGGTTCGTAGGCCACCCGGTCGACCGGGTCGATGCCGACGTACTGCGGCCGGATCTCGGCCAGTTCTTCGTCAGCGGTGACATCGAGTACGGCCACTTGATCCGCTCGGCGATCACCGGCGCGGGCATTCTCGGCCGCTCGTTCAACAAGCCGCGGATCTGCGGCTCGAAGGCGTCCGCCACCCGTCCGCGCGGGGCCCGTTCGTACTTCGGCGGCCGCTGCGAGTTCAACGCGGCCCGCACCGTGTTCCGGGCCACCCCCAGCCGCCGTGAGATCTCCCTGATGGGCACGCCCTCTGCTCGATGCAGCCGACGTATCTCCGCCCAGTCCTCCACCTTCAGCACCCTCTTGTATTGAGCAGGCAATTCGGGAGCCACGTGATCAGCGAGTTCGAGCGACCTCGCGAATTCAACCGAGCTCCCGGAGGCTCAGGACTGAACTGCCGCGGTCGTCTCCGGGAAGGTGACGCCGGTCAGCTCTTCGGAGACGGTCCACAGGCGGCGGGCGGTGGCCGGGTCGCTGGCCGCCGCCGAGCGGCCGGCCAGGGCGGGGTTGCCGCGCATCTCGAACATGCCGTCGGGGCCGACGAAGCTGCCGCCGGGCAGGTCCCGGAGGGCCGGGTAGAGGGAGTTGAGCGCGCCGCCAACGCCGCACTGCTCGACCTGATGTTCTCCGTCAAGCACAGCCCGGAGGCGTCGGAGGCGGTGGGTGCGACCGCCCACCGGTGGTCCGAGCACCTGCTGGAGCTGATCGGCGACGGGCAACGTCGCGGCGAAGTGCGCGAGGGGCAGCTGGAGCGTGTTGCGCTACCGGTCTTTGCGGCGCTGCACGGCTACGCCGACCTGACGGTGAGCGGCGTACTGCCTCCGGAGTTGGCCGAGCACGGCCTGAACGACCTGATCGCGTCCATCCTGCGCGGCTGTGAGCCGCGATAGAGCCGCGCAGGATGATCAGAGGGGTCGGTTTCCAGGAACTGGCTGAGGGTCATTTTTCAGAGTCCGGCGACAGCCGACCACGGGCCCGGTCACTTTTTCCCGGGCTCGATCAAGCAGATTCGCCATTACGTGTGATGGTATGAGTTATTTCCCGCGTATTCCCCTATCGTGGTGAATCGGAGGATGGTGGACGGGAAATGCTGGACTTCGAGCAGGAGGTTCGTCATGACCTGTCCGCCGCCGGTCGATGCGCGTAAAGCGCTTGATTTCCTCAGGAGTAGTGGTCTGGTCGATCTCAGTGTTCCCCTGGAGCGCGTGGTCGGCCAGGTCAGTCAGCTGGACGATGTCGCGGGCTACGTACTGGCCTGGGAACGCTACGTGCTGGTCGTCGCCAACGAAGTAGCGGACGCGGCCACGCCCTCGGACAGCTGACCTGACCAGCCCTCATAAAGGTGACTGCCGGGAGGATTCGATGATGGAACCAGAAGCGCCCGGCGTCCAGTCATCTCGAAGGCGCGCGGTGGAAGACCGGGCTGTTGCCTGGCTCGCTGCGCGCCGGGGACTGCTGGACCCCCGCACCACCCAGCCGGACCGTGTGCTGTTCACTCGCAAAGCGCTGATCGAGACGGCCTTTCTGGTGGGGTTGCGTGCCCGGCTCGACGACGCACCTCTCGCCGGCGACTTCGCGGCCATCTTCGAGCAGGTCGAGGACATCGCTGCCCAGCCTTCGTACCGCGAGATGATCGCGCGGGACGAACAGGCCCTCCTGCTCTACGCGGGAACATACGCTGCGCTTCGGCTGTGCGGCCGTGAGGACCCGGAGTTTCGGCGCATCATCCAACATGCCGTCGACGGCGGGTACGCAGCAGCGTTCGAGCGGGTCCCCTACCGGCAGCTGGACCTGATCCACACCTTGTACCTGTGCGGCATCGAACACGATCTGCCGCCCATGGACGCGGTTCTGCCGTTCACCCTCCTGTGCCGGCGCCCGAACGTCCTCAAGCTGGCCGACCGCGACATCTACGCCATCACCCACACGCTCTTCTACGCAACCGACTTCGGTCAGCGGAAGCCGGCATGGCCCCGCGGCCACGACTCCGGCAGGGCTGTCGAACTCATCGAAGCGCTCCTTGTCCTGGCCGAAGCCCGTGCCAACGCCGACCTCGTCGGGGAGCTGCTGTGCTGCCTGTACTGCCTTGGCGTCACCGCCTCCGAGGCGGCGGACCGGGCATGGGCCTTCCTGGAATCGGTCCAGGAAGACAACGGCCGCGTGAACGGGCCCGAAGGCATCATCCACCCTGGACTGAACAGTGGCGACGAGGAGTTCCGGCACTGGGCAGAGGGCTACCACACCACCATCGTCACCGCCCTCGCCGGCCTACTGGCACGAGTCCCCCGACGTGTGGACTGCCCCCGCCCGACTCTCCCGGCTCCAGACATGCCCCTGGTGTCGCCCCTGCGGCGCGCCGTGGTGTGGTTGTGCGACCGAAGCATGGCGCAGGACCCTCGGGTGGGGCTTGCCGGAGTCACGGCCGCTGCCCTCGGGGCCGCCGCAATCGGAGAACACCACCTTGCCCGGCCGGCCCTCAAACAGTGCGCAGCGCTCCTCGCCGACGCGGACCCGGGCCTCTGGCAGGAGCAGGGCATGGAAGTCGCCGGTGAGTTCGCCCTGGCTCTGCGCGGAGCGGGAGTCGGCTGCCCGTCCCTGGACGCCTTCCTCACGGGCACCGCCGATGTCGTCAGCTCACTTCCCACCGTGCCTGCCGATGTTGCGGAAGGGGTTCATCGACTGATCAGCCTCGGCTTCCTCAGCCCATCGACTGCCGCAGCCGTCCCCCGGGCGTCCACACCACATGGGCAGAGGTCGCGCCTTCTGCAGTCCGCTGCGTCCCTGCGCGAAGCCACAGAGACCTACCACCTCGGTCAACTCGCCGGAACCGTACGTACCCTCGCCCGGGAAGGATGGGGCCGGCACCGCATCACCCAGGACGCCATTGCCTTCCTCCTCGCCCAGCAAGACACGGACGGAGCATTCGGCTACCACGCCAGCGACGATCCCTCCACGCGGCAACAGGCCCAGTGCTCCTGGACCCGAAGTGCAGTAATCGCCCTCGCCGCCACGATGGCTCTGTGAATCGAACGGTGCAAGGAGGATGGCTGGGGCCCTTGCCCGGGATGTCGAGGGTGACCGCGGTCTCCGGTGCGGGGTGTCCTGGCGATCGGCGGTGTGCTCGGCCATGAGGTCGTCGACGGCGGGGCGGATGGCGCCGCGGCTGACGTGGTGCCTGATCGCGGATGCGCTGGGCGAGGCGGTCGTGGTGGAAGGCGTTGAGCACGTCGAGGATGTAGCGACCGGATGCCCCTGGCGGTGAGCTCGATGGCGCCGGTCGCCTCGCCGGATCTTCCCCCTTTTTTTGCCCGAGCGCGGCAAAACATCGCCGGCATGCAAGGGTGGGCTCACCCACGAGGCAGGCGATGAGCGGTATACGGAGCGACGGAATGCGTAATGCGCCATACGGCCAGTCGCCATGGATTCAATTTCCTTTTCCAGCCCGTCGGGCAGGGCGGTAGTTTGCCGACAGGCGAGCGAAGTACGCGGTAGACGGTTTTCGACCACGAATTCTGTCTCCACCATGGGCTTCCGGTGCTTGTCTGACCGTCGGACGTGTCCATTTACGTCTTGCGCCTCCTGTCCGCCGGCGCCGCCAAGAGATCGGTACCCCTGGCGGCGCCTGGCTGCCGGCCGGCCGACGCAGCTCACTCTCACCCCTCTTGGCCGATCCCTTCGGCCGGCTGTTATGTGTCCTCCTAGTACGACTTGCTCGCCGAGCGGATCGCCGAGGTGCGAGCACAGCAAGCGAGTGTGCTGAAGGCCCCGGCTGCAAGCACCGGCGAGGCATACGAGAGGGAAATCGCCGCCGAGCGTCTGGCCAAGCAAGTCGGCCGGCTGGAGGGCGTCGAAAGGGGCTGGCCTTCGGGCGCATCGACTGGACGGATGGCACGGCCTGCGCATCGGGCGGATCGGCCTGCATACGGAGGAGGACGACCTGCCTCTGCTCGTGGACTGGCGCGCGAACGCGGCGCGGCCCTTCTACGAGGCGACACCGGTCCACCCGATGGACCTGCGGCGGCGCCGGCACCAGCGCCTCGAGGAGGGCGCGGTCATCTCGGTGAGCGACGAACTGCAGGACGGGACCGCCCCGACCGACGAGGACGCCGTGGGGGACGGTCCGTTGACCGAGGCTCTGTCGGCCCGCCGTACGGGCAGGATGCGCGCGGCCGTCGCGACGCTGCAGGCCTAGCAGGACGAGATCGTCCGCTCCGCCCACCGCGGGGCGACCGTGGTGCAGGGCGGGCCCGGCACCGGCAAGACGGTGGTCGCCCTGCACAGGGCGGCCCATGTACTGCACGCGTTCCCGCGCGCGTGACAGCAGGGTGAGCGAGCTGGCGAGCCGGCGGACGTAGACCGCCTCCGCCACCGCATCCCCCTGCCCTGACGACTGCTCGGCACCGCCACCGGCTACGGGCCGGAGCCTGATCCCATGGCACTCCCCCGAACGCCGGAGGGGGGGGGGGGGGAGGGCGGGGGGGGGGGGGGGGGGGGGGGGGGGGGGGGGGGGGGGGTGGTGGTGTTTTTTTCTTTTTTTCTGAGC
>NZ_JBVIGV010000002.1:134670-166540 GCF_055570615.1 Streptomyces sp. NPDC031121 | reverse complement strand
GGAACCCTCCGCACCCCCACAATCGCCGAGGGAAGGAAACCTCCCCCCCCCCCCCCCCCCAACCCCCCCCCCCCCCCCCCCCCCCCCGGGGGGGGGGGGGGGGGGGGGCCGCGGCGGCGGCTGTTGGTCTCTGCCGGTTCCTTCCGCGGTCGAGGGTGGTTACAGCCCGGCCGCGTTCACCTCCTGGGTTTCCGTCGCCGACGCTCCGAGGAAGTTGCCGTCCCCGCCGTAGGTCGCGCTGATGGTGAAGGGACTGCCGACTGCCGAGGGGTAGGCGTACGTGAGCATGGCCAGTCCGCCCGACAATGTTGCGCTCGCCGTGTCTCCGTTGCCGAAGTCGAACAGCACCGCCCCAGTGGGCGTCCCGGCGCCCGGAACGTCCGGGGTCACGAGCGCGGTGAAGGTGACCGGCTCACCCTCCGTCGAGGGATCGGGACCGGCCGCCAAGGACAGCGTGGTCGGTGCCGGCTGCACCGTCTGAGTGTCGGTGCCGGCCGCGCCGACGTGGTTCGCGTCCCCCGCGTACGTCGCGGTGACGGTGTACGGGCTGCCATCGGCGGAGGAGTAGAGGTAGGAGATCGTCGCCACCCCGTCCACCAGCGGCGCGGCGTTTGACAACCCGTCGCCGAACTCGAAGACCACCCAGCCCTCGCGGGGATGCGCCGGCGGTGCCGAAGGCAGAAGCCTGGTCAGCCCGTACCCGCACTTCTGCGCGACACGACATGACGCCAGGTTGTCGACCTGGTGCAGGGCTTCCAGGCAGGTCAAGCCGTCATCGGCGAAGGAAGTGAAAGCCCAGTCGGTCAAGGCCTGCAGTGCGGGTGGCGCCACTCCCCGGCGCGCGCATGTGCCGCGGCCCAGTAGCCGACCTCTGCGAACCCGGTGTCAGGGGCGGCGGCTTTGAGGACCACGTTCCCTCATGGTCGTCCCTCGTTCCCACCGGCTCGCGTCTCCCCGACGGCGGATGCAAAGCGATCACCGGTTCCCCGTCCGCGCTGCTCCTACGCCGCGCCTGGTTGCATGGGGGCATGAACGCCATACTCACCAGCCTGATCGCGGTCCTCGGCACATTGCTGGGCTCGGCCATGACCCACGTGTTCCAGCAGCGCTCCGCGCGCCGGACGGAAGACGGTGCCCGGGCGGAACGGCTGCGGCAGGACCGGCTGGACGTCTACGGCTCGTACGCCGGGCTGCTCGTGGAATTCCGCCAGGCGATGCTGCACCACTGGTTCTGCATCCACGAGGGACGCGATGCGGAGGACGAAGCGGCCTTGCGGGCACGTTCCTTCGAGCTGCGCTCGGCCGCCCAGAACGCGCTGTTCCGGCTCCGCCTGCTCACGGATGAAGCCGAGGTACTGGCTGCGGCGGACGCGGCGTTCACGGAGGTCGGCACGCTGGACCGGCCCGCCGACCGCGACGGCCTGCTGCCCCGGCGCGACGTCACGCGCGAGCTGATCGACGCCTTCGTCGCGACGGCACGACGCCACGTCTGAGGCGCGCCCTTTCACTCCGCGCCGGCTTGGGGCAGCGGTTGCCTGCGGCGCGGTGATGCATCACGTGCTCCTGCGGACGGTTGCGGCGAGTCGGCCGCGGTTCGGTCTCGTGCGTGGCGTCGCGGGACGGCAGCGGAGGGGCAGAACCGGTACGCCGGTGTGGTGGCGGGCCGGGGACGGGTACCGGCGGTGCGTCCCGCTCGGCCTGCGGCGGCGGGCGGCTGCGCGCAGCCCGGGCGGGGCAGTCGCGTCCGTCCGCCGTGGGGGCCGGCTACAGCCTGTGGTACGACGGTCGGGCCGCTGCTGTCAGTGGCCCCTGGCGCCCTCCCGGAGGACCCCCACCTCAAGGAGACTCACGGGCACCTGGGACGTCGGCCCCTTCGGCAACGACACTGCCGCCGACTTCTGCGCCTCCCTCGACGAGGCCGCCGAGGCGGCCGAGGCCGACCGGCCCGGCCTCGTACGCGATGCGCTCGCGGCGTCCTCGACGCCGAGGAGCCCCTGGACCGGCATCTGGCGGTCGAAGCGGTGGCCGGGGCAGCCCTTGTCGCCGCCCAGTGCCCCGGCGGACGGCCCGTCACCGGCCCGGGCGGCGGCCCGGACCTGCCCGTCCCCGCGCTTCCCGCCGATCTGCGGGGCTTGGCCGGCCGCGCCCTGGACCGGGTGGAGGCGGAGCCGTCCGAGCTGAGGAGACTGTGGGCGGAGACCGACACGTGCCCCCACTGGCTGTGGAGCCTGCACCTCCTGCGCAAGGTGCTCCTGGCGGCCCCGTACGCGATGGCCCAGGCGGTCCGGTGGGCGGAGCGCGACCGTCCGGGCGCGGGGCGGGGCGGCGCGGGTGCGCCGGTGGCCGGGGGGAAGGGCCCCGCCGCCGCGCCGGCCGCGTCCTGAGATCATCTGCGGCATGGAGATGGACGACGTACTGCGCCGGCTGGCGGCCGTGGGGCCGTTCTTCACGGTGTCCGGCGGGGCGCGCCCGCCCGCGGAGGGGTTCCGGCCGCTGGCGGAGCTCTACGGGGAGCGGCTCGGACCGTACGTGGCCGAGGTCGGCCGGCGGATCGGCAGCGGGCCAGGCCGCGTGGCCGCGTCGACCGCCCAGTTCGGGATCGCCTCGCGGCTGTGGTCGCTCGGCCTGGGCTGCGCCGCGCTGGGCGGCCGGGTGCCGGACCTGGGGCCGGACCGGCTGTGGTGGCGGATGCCCGACGGCGGCTCGCTGGAGCTGTGGCTGCCCGAGCCCGGCAAGGGGGCCCGGCCGGCCGCGGACCTCGGGGCGGCCGTCCTGGCGCACGTGGAGGTCCTGGACGCGGCGCTGCGCGAGCGGTACGGGGTCTCGCCGCAGGTGCTGCGCGGGAACACGGCGTCCGGGCTGGTCGGGGCGGTGCGGGTGCTGCTCGACCGGGTGCCGGACGGCGGTCCGGCCGTGGCCGTGGCGGCCGGCCTGCTCGCGGAGGGCGGCGCGCTCGGCGGGACGGGTGCCTTCGTCCACGAGGAGGGCCTCGGGGTGGCCTTCGTCCGGCGCAGCTGCTGCCTGTACTACCGGACGCGGGGCGGCGGCCTGTGCGGGGACTGCGTGCTGCGGACCCGGTAGGCGGGGGGCCGGAGACGGGCGCAGGCCACCGGGGGGGCGGGATGGCCCGCTCCCCGGTGGCCTGCGTCAGGGGTGCCGTACGGTCCGGAAGGCTCAGAAGGTGAGGTTCCAGGCGTCGATCCGGCCGGTGTCGCCGCGGTAGTTGTCGTTCACCCGCAGCTTCCAGGTGCCGGCGGCCGCCTCGGAGGAGGCGTTGACGGTGTAGACCTGGTCGATGTTGTCGGCGCTGCCGCCGGAGCGGTTGTGCAGCGTGTAGATGCTGCCGTCCGGGGCGATCAGGTCGACCTTCAGGTCGCCGATGTAGGTGTGCACGATCTTCACGCCCACCTTGAGGGTGGCGGGGGCGTTGCCGGTGACCCCGGTGACGGTGATCGGGCTCTCGACGGTGGTGTTGTCGCCGATGGCGACGTCCGCGGGGTTCTCGAAGTACTTGCCGGGCGGCGGGGTGGCGCCGACCGCCTTCAGGGCGTCGACCTGGCCCTCGCCGAAGAAGCCGTTGTTGGCGGTGGTGCCGGTGCAGCGGCTGTCCGACGGGCAGGCGATGTCGTTGGCCTGGACGGCCAGCTTCTCGCGGATCTGCGCCGGGGTGATGCCCGGGTTGGTGCTGGCGATCAGTGCGGCGACGCCGGCCACGTGCGGCGAGGCCATCGAGGTGCCGCTCATGGAGGCGTACTTGCCTCCGGGGACCGTGGAGTAGACGTTGCTGCCCGGGGCGGAGACGTCGATGATGCCGCGGCCGAAGTTGGAGAAGGACGCCTTGGTGGTGCCCTCGCCGTTGGCGGCGACCGTCACGACGCCCGGCAGCTCGGTCGGGATGTCGAGGCAGGCGTTGGTGATGGTGCGGGTGACCGAGGTGGAGTCGTTCGGGCTGGCGGTGTCGGTCGTCTTGTTGGCGAGGTCGTAGTTCTCGTTGCCCGCCGCGGCGACCTGGAGCGAGCCCTTGCGCTCGGCGTACTCCTGGGCGCGCCGGACGCCCTCGATGATGGCGGCCTGGTCGGCGTTGTCCGGGCAGTTGAACTGCCACGGGTCCGTGTAGTAGCTGTTGTTGGTGACCTTGAAGCCGTGGTCGCCGGACCACATGAAGCCGCAGACGGTGTTCTCGGGGTAGAACAGCGAGGAGCCCGGCTCCGCGATGCGGACGGAGGAGATCTTCACGCCCGGGGCGACGCCGATGACGCCCTTGCCGTTCTTGGCGGCGGCGACCGTGCCGGCGACGTGCGTGCCGTGGTTGCCGACGTCCCGCCAGGCGCCGGCGCGGGTGTCGGGCTTGCCGTAGGCGCAGGAGACCGAGTCGGCGGCGTTGAAGTTCGGTGCCAGGTCCTGGTGCTGGTCGTCGACGCCGGTGTCGAGGATGCCGACCTTGACGTCGGCCGAGCCGGTGGTGACGGCCCAGGCCTGGTCCGCCTTGATCTGGCTCATGTCGGCGCGGACCGGCTCGCCCGTCGGGGTCGTCGACTGCGACGGGTTGGCGGGCAGCGCCGGGTTGTAGGCGTCGGCCGGCACGTCCGAGGTGCGGGTGGCGCCGACCTGCTGGACGCCGCTGACGCCGCGCATCGCCGTGGCGAAGTTCGCCGACGCCGAGTGGGCGACGATGACGCCGATGGCGTCGAAGTTCGAGAAGACGGTGCCGCCGTTCGCGGAGACCGCCGCGCGGACGGACGCGTTGTCACCGGGAGCGGTGATCACGAGGTAGGCGCGGGTGCCGGCAGCCCAGGTCGCACTCTGGGAAGCCGGGGCCGCGGCAGGGGCCTTGGCGGCGGCGAACGGGGCGGCCGGCACGACCGGAAGGGTGCCGGCGAGGGCCGAGGGAGCTCCGAAGGCGAGCGCCGCGCCGAGGGTTGCCGCCAGAACGAGGGTACGTCGGGGTCGGCTGGATATGTGGGGTATCAATGCGTCCTCCGAGGACCCGGTGGTGCGGATCGCAGTTACCGGGCCGTACGAAACGAGTGGTGGACGCAAGATGTCAGACGCGTGCCCCCGTACGGAAGTAAGTTTCAGCACAGCCGACTTGCCGGGCTGATGGCTGAAAACAATCGGTGGAATGCCGGTCGAGCCGGCCAGGCTGGGCACCGTGGGGGCGAGCCCTGCCCGGCCGGCTCGCGGCCGGCGCACCGGTTATGCCGGTACGCCCGTCTTGTCGCCGGCCGAGGGGCGCGGCACGGCGGGGAGTTCCGTGCCGTGGCCGTCGTCGGTCAGCGTGGTCTCGTCGAACGCGAGGTGCCCGGCCAGGACTTCGCGGGCCCGCTCGCGGTCGAACTCCTTGGTCCAGGTGCCGATCAGCACGGTCGCCACCGCGTTGCCCGCGAAGTTGGTCAGGGCGCGCGCCTCGCTCATGAAGCGGTCGATGCCCACGATCAGGCCGACGCCGTCGACGAGTTCCGGCCGGTGCGACTGCAGTCCGCCCGCCAGCGTCGCCAGCCCGGCGCCGGTCACGCCGGCCGCACCCTTGGAGGCAATGATCATGAACAGCAGCAGGGAGACCTGCTCGCCGAGGGCGAGCGGCTCGCCCATCGCCTCCGCCACGAACAGCGAGGCCATCGTCAGGTAGATCGCGGTCCCGTCGAGGTTGAAGGAGTAGCCCGTGGGCACGGTGATGCCGACGACCGGCTTGGACACGCCCAGGTGCTCCATCTTCGCGATCAGCCGCGGCAGCGCCGACTCCGAGGAGGACGTCGACAGGATGAGCAGGAACTCCCGGCCCAGGTAGCGCAGCAGGCCGAAGACGCTGATGCCGGTGCACAGCCGCAGCAGGCTCCCGAGCACGACGAAGACGAACAGCAGGCAGGTCACGTAGAAGCCGATCATGATGACGGCCAGCGACTTCAGGGCGTCGATGCCGGTCGCCCCGACCACCGCGGCGATCGCGCCGAACGCGCCGACCGGCGCCACCCACATGATCATCGCCAGGATCCGGAAGACCAGCTTCTGGACATGGCCGATGCCGCGCAGCACCGGCTCGCCCGCCGCGCCCATGGCCTGGAGCGCGAACCCGCACAGCAGGGCCACCAGCAGCGTCTGGAGCACCTCGCCGCCGGTGAAGGCGGACACCAGCGTCGTCGGGATGATGCCGAGCAGGAACTCCTGGGTGCTCTCGGCCCCGCCCGCCTTGGCCTGCGCCTCGCCGGCGTGGCGGACGGCCTCCGTCAGGTGCAGGCCGCTGCCGGGCTCCAGCAGGTTGCCGACGACCAGCCCGATCGCCAGGGCGACCGTCGACATGGCCATGAAGTAGCCGAGGGCGAGGCCGCCCACGGCCCCCACCTTCGCGGCCTTGCGCACCGACCCGATACCCAGCACGATCGTGCAGAAGATCACCGGTGAGATCATCATCTTGATGAGGTTGACGAAGCCGGTGCCCAGCGGCTTCAACTCGACGGCGGCGCCCGGAGCGGCGAAGCCGACGGCGATGCCGAGCAGCACCGCCGCTATCACGGCGATGTACAGGTAGTGGGTCTTGTCGCGTCTGGCGGCCACGTTCGCCTCCTGGTGGTGAAAATCGTCCCGCCAGACCATCCCCCACCCCTGTGACCCCGGTCACCCTTGCGTTCATTGAGTTCACGGGCCGGTGCACACTGAGCGCCATGTTCCGGTTCCCCCGCCCGCCGCGCAGCCTCGCCGGCCAGCTCTTCGCCATGCAGGTGCTGCTGGTCGCGGTCGTCGTCGCGGGCTGCGCGGTCTTCGCCTACGCGACGGCCCACGGCCAGGCGGAGGACGCCGCACGGCGCCAGGCCGGGGCTGTCGCCCGTGCCGTCGCCGACTCGCCGTCCGTCCTGGACGCGGCGCGCGGGGCGGGCCGCGGCGCCGATCCCTCGGCCGCGCTCCAGCCGTACGCGGAGCGGGTGCGCGCCGACTCGGGCGTCGACTTCGTGACGATCATGGCTCCCGACGGGCGCCGCTGGACCCACCGCAACCCGCAGCGCATCGGCGAGCCGTTCATGGGCAACACGGCACCCGCCCTGCGCGGGGAGACCTTCAGCGAGACGTACACGGGCACGCTCGGGCCCTCGATCCGCGTGGTCACGCCCCTGGCCGACGACGGCCGGATCGTCGGCCTGGTCGCCGCGGGGATCACGGTCCGCGCCGTCAGCGACCGGCTCGCCGCCCAGCTGTCCGCCCTGGCCTGGGTCGCCGCCGGCGCGCTCGGCCTCGGCGCGGTCGGCACGTACGTCGTCAACGCCCGGCTGCGCCGGCACACGCACGGCATGAACGCCGCCGAGCTCAGCCGCGTCCACGACTACCACCAGGCGGCCCTGCACGCCGTCCGGGAAGGGCTGCTGATGCTCGACGGGCGCCGCCGGGTCACCCTCATCAACGACGCGGCCCGGGACCTGCTCGGCCTGTCCCTCGACGTCCGCGGCACCGCGGTCGCCGACCTGGGGCTGCCCCCGCCGCTGACGGGGGCCCTGCTCGCGGACCGGCCGCGCGTGGACGAGGTGCACCTGACCGCGGAGCGGGTGCTGGTCGTCAACAGCTCGCCCGTCGCGGGCGGCGGACGCCGCGGCACCGTGGTGACCCTCCGCGACCACACCGAACTGCAGTCGCTGACCGGCGAGTTGGACCGGGAGCGCGGGTTCACGCAGGCCCTGCGCGGTCAGGCGCACGAGGCTGCCAACCGTCTGCACACCGTCGTCTCCCTGATCGAGCTGGGCCGGGCGGACGACGCTGTGGAGTTCGCCACGGCCGAGCTGGAGCTGGCGCAGGCCCTCACCGACGAGGTGGTCACCGCGGTCGGCGAACCGGTCCTGGTGGCACTGCTGCTCGGCAAGGCGGCGCAGGCGCACGAGCGCGGGGTGGAGCTGGTGGTCACCCCGGACAGCCGCGCCTTCGGCGCCCGCGCGTCGACCGGCGACGGCGACGGCGGCGCCCGTCCGGCGGCCGGGGCGCCCGCCGTCCCGGCCCGCGACCTCGTCACCGTCCTCGGCAACCTCGTCGACAACGCCGTCGACGCCCTGACCGGCGTACCCGGCGCCCGGATCGAGGTCACGGTGCGCCCCGACGGCGACGCGCTCCTGCTCCGCGTCGCCGACAACGGCCCCGGGCTTCCGCAGGGCTCCGCCGCCGACGTGTTCCGGCACGGCTGGTCGGGCAAGGGGGAGGGGCGGGGCCTCGGCCTCGCCCTGGTCCGCCAGGTCGCCCACCGGCACGGCGGGACCGCGGAGGCCGCCGGAGCCCCGGGCGGCGGAGCCCGGTTCACCGTACGACTGCCGATGCGGAAGGAGCAGCAGGCATGACCGCGAGCGGACCGGCCGAGGACGCCCGCGCCGGGGCGGGGGCACGGCGCCCGGCCGAGGTGCGCGTCCTGGTGGTCGAGGACGACCCCGTCGCCGCCGACGCGCACGCGCTGTACGTCGGCAGGGTGCCCGGCTTCACCGCCGTCGGCACCGCCCACACGCTGGCGGAGGCCACCCGCGTCCTGGAGCGGACCCGCGTCGACCTGCTGCTGCTCGACCTGGGCCTGCCCGACGGCCACGGGCTGCGCTTCGCGCGCGGGCTGCGCGCCGCCGGGCATCCCGTCGACGTGATCGCGGTGACCTCGGCGCGGGACCTGGCCGTGGTCCGCGAGAGCGTCTCGCTGGGCGTCGTCCAGTACGTGCTGAAGCCGTTCGCCTTTCCGACGCTGCGCGAACGGCTGCTGCGCTACGCCGAGTTCCGCTCGACGGCCGGTGAGGCGGCGGGCCAGGACGACGTGGACCGGGCGCTCGCCGCCCTGCGCACCCCGCTCCCCGCCGAGCTGCCCAAGGGGCTCAGCGCGCCGACCCTGGACCGGGTCGCCGCGCTGCTGCGGGCGGCCCCCGAGGGGCTGACCGCGGCCGGGGCGGCGGGGGCGGCGGGGATCTCGCGGATCACGGCCCGCCGCTACCTGGAGCACCTGGTGGACACGGGCCGCGCCGACCGCACCCCCCGGTACGGCCAGGTGGGCCGCCCCGAACTGCACTACCGCTGGCTCGCCGCGGCGGCCGGATCGGTGTCGAAGGCGTAGAACCTGCGGTGGTCCAGCATGTCGGCCGGAGTGACGTCGTTCCACGGCCGCATGGTGTCGTTCAGGTCCACCACGTGGGGGGTGCCGGCGGCGGGCAGGTACGCCGACCGCGGATGGCGGGCCTGCCATTCGGCCCACAGCTTGTCGACGAAGGCGTGGTGCATCCAGAACACCGGGTCGTTGGGGGAGGCGCCGGTGGCCATCTGACCGCCGACCCAGACGTGCACCCGGTTGTGCAGGTTGGCGCCGCGCCAGCCCTCCAGGTGGTTGCGGAAGCCGTTCGAGGCGCTGTTCCAGGGGGCCGTGTCGTAGACCGGCATGGCCAGGACCGCGTCCACCTCGGCCTTGGTGGGCAGCTCGGCGACGCCCGTGCCGAGGGAGCGCCGCAGGTACGCGCGGCCGTCGACGCGCACGTTGACCGGGAACTTCCCGGCGGAGTACGCGAACGGGCCGTCCATGACCTGGCCGTCGCGGGCGCGGCCGGTGCCGCCCAGGAAGTCGGCGGCCCAGAGCGAGGAGCGGGAGGTCCGGTCGGCGGTCCAGTCCCAGTACGGGAGCGCCACCGCGGCGTCGACCTTCTGCAGCTCGGCCTCGAACTCCAGCAGGAACCGGCGGTGCCAGGGCAGGAAGGAGGGGGAGCGGTGGCCGACGCGGTCGCCTGAGTCGGTGTCGCTCATGATGAAGCCGTTGTGCGTGGTGACGAACCGGTCGTAGACGCCGGTGCGCTTGAGCTCCAGCACCGCGTTGGCGAACGCGCGCTTCTCCTCGGAGGTCAGCGAGGCCTGGTTCTTGCGGACGGTCATGCCGTGCCTCCCATGGGCGAGAACGGGGCGAGGGCGGCGCCCTGGAGTGCGCGCACGGCGGCGCGGGCGAGCGACAGCGGGTCGGCGAAGGTCTCGTAGTGGTTGACCACGCTGATCCAGGTGCCGTCGGCGTTGCGCATGACGTGCAGTTCGCGGCCGTCTATGCGGACGGTGGGCAGGCCGGAGTGGCCGCCCCCGTGGTGCGCGCCGTGGTGCCCGCCGGAGGCGGAGGCGGGGGTGATGCGGATGCGGCGGCCCTGGTACACCTCGTCGACCGTGCCGGAGGGCGTGGCGGCGGCGCGGGAGTCGGTGGCGGCCGCGTGCGCGGTGGCGCCGGCAGTGCCGAGGGCGGCGAGAGCGCCGGCGGTGGCGCCCATGGCCTGCCGACGAGTGATCTTGTTCATGGGCCGAAGAGGTACCAGTGTCCGAACGGCCACTCGCTGTGATCAGGACATGAGCGGATAAGTTGCCTATAGAACCATTTGGCCGATCTTCCCGTTCAGGCCGAGGTGAACCCCCATGGCGGCGGAAGATTTTGCGGAAATCATCTTACTGGACGGTAATTTCTTCGGTGGCATCCCCTGCCCTGTGGAGGGGCTCACGCCGCCGAGACGACCGGAACTCGAAGCCGGATAAATGATGGTCTGTCACCTATAGTCCGAACATGGCTCTCCACGAGACGAAGGACGCCACCGGCGGCGACACCGGCACGGACGTCTTCACGACCGCACTGAGCGACCGCGTCCTGCCCAAATACCGGATGCCGGACGAGCATTCGACGTCGGAGGCGGTCTACGCCCTGCTCCGCAACGAGCTCCTCCTCGACGGCAACGCCGCCCAGAACCTGGCCACCTTCTGCACCACCTGGTCCGACGACGGCGTGCACCGCCTGATGAACGAGTGCCTCGACAAGAACATGATCGACAAGGACGAGTACCCGCAGACCGCGGAGATCGAGGCCCGCTGCGTCAACATCCTGGCCCACCTGTGGCACGCCCCGGCCGAGGACGGCCCCGCCACCGGCTGCTCCACCACCGGCTCCAGCGAGGCCGCCATGCTCGGCGGCCTCGCCCTCAAGTGGCGCTGGCGGGCCCGCCGCCGCGCCCAGGGCCTGCCGGCCGACCGGCCGAACCTGGTCTGCGGGCCCGTCCAGGTCTGCTGGGAGAAGTTCGCCCGCTACTTCGACGTCGAACTGCGCCAGATCCCCCTGGAGGAGGACGCCACCGGCCTGCGGCCCCACCAGCTCGCCGAGTACGTCGACGAGAACACCATCGGCGTCGTCGCCATCCTCGGCGTCACCTACACCTGCGACTACGAGCCCGTCGCCGACATCGCGGCCGCGCTCGACGCGATCGAGCAGGAGCACGGCTGGGACATCCCGATCCACGTCGACGGCGCCAGCGGCGGTCTCGTCGCCCCCTTCCTCCACCCCGACGTGGTGTGGGACTTCGCCATCCCCCGCGTGGCCTCGATCAACACCTCCGGGCACAAGTACGGGCTCGCACCCCTCGGCGTCGGCTGGATCGTCTGGCGCACCGCGGACCTCCTGCCGCCCGAGCTCGTCTTCGACGTGGACTACCTGGGCGGCGACATGCCGACGTTCGCCCTGAACTTCTCCCGGCCCGGCGGCGAGGTCATCGCCCAGTACTACCTCTTCCTGCGGCTGGGCCGCAGCGGCTACCGGCGCGTCCACCAGTCCTGTGCGGACACCGCCCGCCACCTCGCCGGCGAGATCGCCGCCATGGGCCCCTTCACCCTCCTCTACGACGGCCAGGGAGCCCTCCCCGCCGTCTCCTACCGGCTCACCGACCCGGCGGCCGCCGGCTTCACCCTCTACGACCTCTCCGACCGGCTGCGCATGCGCGGCTGGCAGGTCCCCTCGTACCCGCTGCCCGCCCGCCGCGACGACACCGTCATCCAGCGCGTCCTGGTCCGCCACGGAGTGACCCTGGACCAGATCGCCCTCCTCGCCGAGGACATGCGCCGCGCCCTGGACCACCTCCGCGCGGCGCCCCCGACCCAGCCCCCGACGGCCCCCCGCTCCGGCTTCCACCACTGACGCCCCCGCCGGGAGGACGCGGCCGCGGCACGCCCGCACCGCATCGGCCGCGCCTGCCGCCCGGACTCCCCGCAGCGCGGCTGCTCGGCGCGGCGGGCCGGCCGGCGCGTCCCGACCGCGGGGGCCGCCGCGGCCCCGGTCACATCCGGGCGCCGAAGTTCTGCGTCCACCACGGGCCGCCGGCGCCCTGGTGGATACCGACCCCTATGTCCTTGAAGGAGCAGTTCAGGATGTTCGCGCGGTGGCCCGCGCTGTTCATCCACGAGTCCATGACCGACTCGGCGGTGCTCTGACCGCGGGCTATGTTCTCGCCGTACGTCGCCCACCGGTACCCGGCGGCCGTCGTCCGCTCGCCCGGGTCGGAGCCGTCGGGGGCCGTGTGCGAGAAGAAGTTCCGGCTCGCCATGTCCTCGGAGTGCCGCTGCGCGGCCGTACGCAGCTGCGTGTCGTCCTTCAGCGGGCCGCAGCCCGCCTTCGCCCGCTCGGCGTTGACGAGGGCGATGACCCGGCCCACCGGGCCCTGCGGGGCGGGCACCGGGGCCGACGAGGCGGGGCGCGGTGCGGACGGCGACGGGGTCGGCGCGGCACTGGACGCCTTGCCCGCGCCGGACGGGCTCGCCGACGCCGACGCCGAGGGCGATGCCGTGGACGAGGGGGACGGCGAGGCCGAAGCGGACGCTGACGGCTCCGCCGAGCCGCTCGGCGAGGGGCCGCCCGACTCGCCCGCGGACAGCGCGTTCACCGGCGCTGCCGTCGAGCCGCCGTCCTCCCCGGCGGAGCCGGGGAAGCCGCCCAGGTAGGCCAGGCCGCCGCCCGCGACGCACGCGGCGAGCACAGCGCCGCCGATCGCCCGCCGCCGGCTGCGCCGCCGCCTGCGCAGCACGCTCCGTCCCCCGCCCGCCACGCCACGGGAGCCGCCCTCCGCCGACCCGGCGGCCGGCTCAAGCCGGGCGACGGCCTCACCGAACCCGGCACCGCCCTCGCCCGCACCGGCACCGGCACCGGCGGCGAAGCCGCTGCCGTGGTCGCGGGTACCGGAACCGGTGGCAAGGCCGTGGCCGTAGTCGCCCGTACGCGCACCACTGGCGAAGCCGTTGCCGCCGTCGCCGGCACCGGTGGCCAAGCCGTTGCCGTAGTCGCCCGCGCCGGCACCGGTGGCGAAGCCGGTGCCGCCGTCGCCGGCACCGGTGGCCAAGCCGTTGCCGTAGTCGCCCGCGCCGGCACCGGTGGCGAAGCCGTTGCCGCCGTCGCCGGGGCCGCCGAGCGGTTCCCCGTACGCGGGCGTCCAGCCGCCGGACACGGCCTGGCCGTCGACGGGCCCGCCCGCCGCGTAGGCCGCTCCGGCCGGTGCGAAACCGCCCGCGGCGGCCGACCGCACCCCGGCCAGCAGCGCCGCCGATACCGGCACCAGCGCCAGGCCCGCCAGCAGCCCCTCAGCCGGCAGCAGCCCGTTCCACAGCCCGGCGCACCTCAGGCACTCGCGGGCGTGCCGGGCTATTCGCTTGCGCCACAGCGTGGACGGCTGCCCGTCCCACGAGGCCGTCACCGCGGCCAGCGCCTCGCACGGCGGCTGCGCGGCCAGCGCCCCCTCCACCACGCGCGCCGACTCCAGCTGCGCCTTCATCCGCTGCACCCGTACTGCCGTGTGCTGGGGCGTCAGCTCCAGCGCCGCGGCCACCTCGCCCCGGGTCAGCTCCCCGGCACACTCCAGCCACCACAGCGACAGCAGCGCCCGGTCGTCCGGCTCCAGCCAGCGCGTGGCGCGCGCCGTCTCGCGGCGCTGCCCTTCCAGGGCCAGCCGGACGACGGTCAGGTCGACGAAGTCCGCCCCCGGGTCGGCGAGCTCCCAGGCGGCCTCCAGACCGCTCTCGCCCGGCGCGGTGCGGCGGGCCTGCCAGTACGCCCGCACCCGGTTCATCGCGATGGCCACCAGCCACGAGCGGAAGCTGTCGTCCGACCGGAGGGTGCCCAGTCCGTCGAGGGCCCGCAGCATCGTGTCCTGCACGACGTCGTCCACGTCGACGGACCCGTTCATGGCGCGCCCGACGATGTTGTAGACCAGCGGCAGATACGCGCTGACCAGCTCGTCCTGCGCGCGGAGGTCTCCCGCGCGGGCCGCCGCGACCAGCTCTGCCGTGTGCTCTGAAGTCATGTGAGGTTCCCTGTCCGTCCCGGCGGTCGATGATGCCCGATACCTGGGAGACCGTCGACCGGAGCGGGGATAACAGCTATCCATGGGTTTTCTTCGAAAAAGGTCCCGGGATCCGCGTGAGGTCTGCCGGAGCGGGGCATACTCCTCCGCCGACGGGCGCGAACCCGACAGCGGCGGCAGGCCCGGCGGCCTCCGCCGGCCGGATCGCCGCCTGCCACCCGGTTCCGCCGCCCGCCTGCGAACGACCTGCGCGACGCGATCCGCAAAAACGAATTGGATCTCCGGCCCCCGCCATGGCATGGTTGGTCTCGCCGAAGGGGTGTAGCTCAGCTGGCCAGAGCGTCGGTCTCCAAAACCGAATGCCGCAGGTTCGAATCCTGTCGCCCCTGCTCCCCGCGGACTCCGGTCCGCCCGAAGGCCCAGGTCGCCCATAGCGGCCTGGGCCTTCGCCGTGTCTGGGCCTCGGACCCCTCGAACATTTGTTTAACGTTTGATTGTTACGGTTTGGGTATTGCCGCCCCCGCGCGTCGGCAGCCCCGTACGGTGGCCGAATTCCGCACCCGACCCGTGGGGGTTTCCATGTCCCAACCGTTCCCGCCGCCAGGCCAGCCGCAGCAGCCCGGATGGGGCCACCCGCCCCAGCCTCCCCAGCCGAAGAAGACGAACACGGGGAAGATCGTCGGGTTATCGTGCCTCGGAGTCGTCGGCGTGTTCGTACTCCTCGGCATAGCCGGGGCTGTAATCGGCGGTGGCGCGGGCAGCGGGCCGTCGGAGGAGGCCGCGAAGCCTCCCGCCGCAGCGCCGTCGGAGCAGGCGCGGGAGCCCGAGGCCGGTGCGTCGTCGTCCGCTGCGCCCGAGAAGAAGGCCGCGGTCACGGTCGCCGCGAAGAAGGCGGAGTACAAGAAGAGCATCATCGCGCCGGACGGCGACTACACGAGCGTCACGGTCACCGTCACCAACAACGGCAGCAAGCCGATCGACGTGAACCCGCTCTACTTCACCATCACCGACACCAGCGGCGGGAAGCACGTCGCGGAGTTGGGCGCCGACGAGGACCAGATCGCCACGGTCGAGCTCGCGCCGGGTGAGAACGTCACCGGCTCGGTGACCGGCAAGGGCCGGTTCACCCCCAAGTCGGTGGCGTACACCGACGGTCTCGTCGGCAAGGCGGTCCGCGCCGACGTGTCCTGACGCGGCGGCGCCCGCGCGTCTCGTGCCTAGACTGGCCGACCGGTAGGACGATCTTGATGCAGATCAGGGTGGAGGAACCCGTATGCGCCATCTTTCCCTGGGTAGTTCAGGACTCCAGGTGTCGGCGGTCGGTCTCGGCTGCAACAACTTCGGCGGGCGTCTCGACGCCAAGGAGACCCGGGCCGTCGTCGACGCCGCCATCGACGCCGGGATCACCTTGCTCGACACCGCCGACATCTACGGCGGCCGCGGCGGCTCCGAGACCCACCTCGGGCAGGCCCTCAAGGGCCGCCGCGACGATGTCGTCCTCGCCACCAAGTTCGGCTACGACGGCGTCGACATGGGGTACGGGCCCGCGGCCGGGTCGCGCGGCGGACGCGGCTACATCCGGCGCGCCGTCGAGGAGTCGCTGCGCCGCCTGGACACCGACCGCATCGACCTCTACCAGCTGCACAGCCCCGACCCGGCCACCCCGATCGCCGAGACGCTGGCCGCGCTCACGGAGCTGGTCACCGAGGGCAAGATCCGCTACATCGGGCATTCCAACCTGAGCGGCTGGCAGCTCGCCGAAGCCGCCCACGTCGCGCGGGAGACGGGCTCCGTGCCGTTCGTGTCGGCGCAGAACGAGTGGTCGCTGCTCCAGCGCTCCGCGGAGGCCGAGCTGGTCCCGGCCGCGCTGCACTACGGCGTCGGCGTGCTGCCGTACTTCCCGCTGGCCAACGGGCTGCTCACCGGCAAGATCCGGCGGGGTGCACCGGTACCGGCCGGGTCCCGTCTCGAAGGCCGCGACGCCTACCTGACCGAGCGGCGGCTGGACACCGTCGAGGCGCTCGCCGCGATCGCGGAGAAGCACGGGCGCAGCGTGCTGGAACTGGCCGTCGGCTGGCTGTCGGCGCAGCCGGGCTGCGCGTCCGTGATCGCGGGCGCCACCTCGCCCGAGCAGGTACGGGCCAACGCCGCGGCCGGAGCGGCCCCGCTCGACCCGGAAATCCTGGCGGAGATCGACGCCGTGGCCCCCGCACCGGGCACCGCGGCCTGACGCCGGTCGGGGAAGGGGCGGAGCCGGCCGGATTCGAACCGGCGTCCTCACGGTTTTGGAGACCGCGCGCGACGACCGCTGCGCTACGGCTCCGCCCCCGCCGCGGAGTCTAACCAGCCCGGCCTGTGCGAACCCGTCCCGCCCTCCGCGGGGCGGGTTTCAGGAGACGATGTCCTTGCGGGCGAAGCCCCTGAAGGCGAGGGCCGTCAGGACGAGGGCGTACGAGACGGACACCGCCGCGCCCTTCGCCATGCCGCCCCATTCCAGTTGCGGCTGGAGGGCGTCCGCCCACGCGAACTGCCAGTGCGCGGGGAGGAAGTCGCGCCAGGAGCCCAGCGCGGTCACCGCGTCCAGCACGTTGCCCGCGATGGTCAGCCCGACCGCGCCGCCGACGGCGCCCAGCGGGGCGTCCGTCCGCGTGGACAGCCAGAACGCCAGTCCGGCGGTGACCAGCTGGGAGACGAACACGTACGCCACCGCCAGCGCCAGCCGCGGCAGCGTGTCCCCGGCCGGCAGGGCGCCGCCCGCCGGGAGTTGCAGCGGCCCCCAGCCGTACGCGGCCGTGCCCGCCGCCAGCGCCACCGCCGGCAGCAGGACGATCGCCGCCAGGCTGAAGCCCAGCGCCACGACCAGCTTGCTCCACAGCAGGCGCGCCCGCGGCACCGGCGCCGCCAGCAGGTAGCGCAGCGAGGACCAGGACGCCTCCGACGCGACGGTGTCGCCGCAGAACAGCGCCACCGGAACCACGAGCAGGAATCCGGCCGACACGAACAGGCAGGTGGCGGCGAAGTTCGCGCCGGACGCCGTCGCCGTGTCGATGAGGGTGATCCGGTTGTCGCCGCGGCGGCCGTCCCGGTCGCCGCCCACCGCGAACGCGATCATCATCACGAACGGCAGCGCGGCCAGCACCGCGCCCATCACCAGCGTCCGCCGCCGGCGCCACTGCCGCAGGGCCTCCACGCGCAGCGGCAGCGTCCGGCCGGGCCGGTATCCCGCGGCGACTTCCGCCATGGCGCTCACGCCGTACCTCCGATCAGGGTCAGGAACGCGTCCTCCAGCCGCCGGTGCGGCCCCACCGCACTCACGGGGACCTCCAGCCGCACCAGTTCGGCGACCAGCTCGGCGGCCGTCCCGCCGCCGAGCCGGACGAGGAGCCCGCCGTCGCAGCGCGCCGCCGACTCCACGCCTTCCAGGGCCGCCACCTTCGCGACGGTCACCTCGTCCACCGGCCCGTCGACACCGACCAGCAGGGTGTCCCCGCCGCCGGTGATCTCGCCGACCTCGCCCGCCTGGACGAGGCGGCCGCGGTCCATGACGACCAGGTGGGTGCAGGACTGCTCCACCTCCGACAGCAGGTGGCTGGAGACGATCACCGTCCGGCCGCCCGCCGCGTAGCGGACCATCACCTCCCGCATCTCGCGGATCTGCGGCGGGTCAAGCCCGTTGGTCGGCTCGTCGAGGATCAGCAGGTCCGGCAGTCCGAGCATCGCCTGGGCGATGGCGAGCCGCTGCCGCATGCCCTGCGAGTACGTGCGCACGGCGCGTTCCAGCGCGTCGCCGAGCCCGGCGATCTCCAGGGCCTCCGCCATGTGCGCGTCGGCGGCCGGGCGGCCGGTGGCCTGCCAGTAAAGTTCGAGGTTCGCCCGCCCGGACAGGTGCGGCAGGAAGCCCGCCCCCTCGACGAACGCGCCGACGCGCGACAGCACCGGCGCCCCGGCCCGCACCGGGTGCCCGAAGACGCGGATCTCCCCGGTGTCGGGCGAGATGAGGCCCATCAGCATCCGCAGCGTCGTGGTCTTCCCCGCGCCGTTCGGCCCGAGCAGCCCGAGGACCTGGCCCTGCTCCACGCGGAACGACAGGTCCCGCACCGCGTACCGGTCCCGGGACCCGGCGTACCGCTTCGTCAGGCCGGTGATTGCGAGGGGTACGCCGGCCAGGGCCGGGTCCGGCCCTGCGGGGCCCGGGTTCCCCGCAGTCCGGGGCCGGCGCCGGATGCCCAGCAGCAGGGCCGCCAGGAGCGCCGCACCGAGCGGCAGCCCCCACGTCCAGGCGGGCAGCCCGGCCGCGGCCGTGCGCACCCCGTCGGCGACGGGCACGGCCAGCGGCCCCTGCACCGAGACGGCGTACGAGGCGGGGGCTGCCGGGGAGGCGTACCCGAGGTCCGTGGCCGACACGACGAGGCGCAGCCGGTGCCCGGCCCGCACGGCGTGGTCGACGGCGGGCAGCCGCAGCTCGACGGTCCGGCCCTGCTGCGCGTCAGCGACCCGCAGTGGGGCGACCAGCTGCTGCGGCAGCACCTGCTGCCGGCCGTCGGGCCCGACGTCGTACACCTTGCCGAACAGGACGGCCGACCCGTCGGGGGCCGTGGACCGCACGCGCAACGACACGGTCGGCGTGCCGGTGATCCGCACGTCCTGCGCCAGCGGCTCCGATTCGAACCGGGCGTGCTGCCCGGGGAAGTCCATCGCGAGGCCGGTCCCGAAGGCGGCGAGCTGCCCGCCGACGCCGGGCACGGAGGACAGCGCGGCCGGGGTGCCGCCCGCCGGGTTGGCGAGCACCTGTTCCGCCGGCCGGCCGGACAGCGCGAACTCGCGGCGTCCGGCGGTGAGGCCCGGGTAGGTGTCGCCGCTCGCGCCCCGCAGGCGGACGGCGCCGTCGGTGGAGTCCATGCCGCCGGAGCGGGAGACCCGGAAGGCCGGGCCGGTCGCGGCGGCCTCGTCGCCCTTGAGGTGGCGGTCGAACCAGGCGGCGATCCGGTCCTCGACGCGCCGGGTCTCGGGCGCGCCGCCGTCGTGGCCGCCGGCAGCCCAGTCCACGGCGACGGGCGCGCCGTTCGCGGCGATCGCGCGGGCCATGGCGTCGGCCTGGTCGAGGGGGAAGAGCGAGTCCGCCTGGCCCTGCACGATGAGGGCCGGCACCCGGATGCGGTCCGCGACCGCGGACGGGCTGCGCGACTCCAACAGGGCCCGGGCCTCGGCGTCGGGCGCCCCGGCCGCGGCGACGCGCTCGTACATGGCGCACAGTTCGGGCTGGAACCGGCCGCACGCGGCGGCGCCGGGCGCGGCGCCCGGCCCGTCCGCCGCGGGCCCGCCGGGGGCCGTGCCGCCGGGGGCCGTGCCGCCGCCCGCGTCGGGCGCCGCCTCGGCGGGCCCGGCCGGCCGGACCCCGCCGGTCGAGCCGGTGGTGAAGAACAGGCCCGCCCACAGCTTCTTGAACACGCCCTGCGGGAAGAGGGCGTCCGCGAGGTTCCAGTACGTGATCTGCGGGGCGATCGCGTCGACGCGCCGGTCGTGGCCGGCGGCGAGCAGCGAGACGGCCCCGCCGTACGAGGCCCCGGCGATGCCGACGCGCGGGTCGCCGGAGCCGTCGAGCTGCACCTCCGGGCGCGCCGCCAGCCAGTCCAGCAGGCGGGAGACGTCCTTGACCTCGTACTCGGGGTCGTTGAGCCCGATGTGCCCGCCGGAGCGGCCGAATCCGCGCGCGGACCAGGTGAGCACGGCGTACCCGTCGCGGGCGAGCCGCTCGGCCTGCGCGCGTACGTCGTCCTTGCTGCCGCCGAAGCCGTGGCCGAGGAGCACGGCGGGGCGGCGGCCCGCACCGCCCGCCGTGAAGTACGAGGTGTCGATCGCGGCGCCGGGCATCTCCAGCACCTTGTCCTCGCGGTGCACGGCGCGTTCCCCGCCCGGCGCGGCCGCGGACCAGGTGCCCGCCCCCGCGACGGCGGCCAGCGCGGCCGCGCCCGCCAGCAGGCGGCTGCGGCGGCGCCGGGGCAGCGGGAGCTTCGGCAGTCGGAGCGTCATACCGGAACCCTAGACGCAGGAGCGGACCCCGCCGAGCCGCCCCCGGTCGGACCCGGCGGCCTCCTTGAGGACTACACAGCCCCGCCGGCATACCGCAACCGCGGTATGCCGGCGCCGCGCTCCGTCGGCGACCGGCCCCGCACACCGCCTGGCGCCGGGCAGGTGCGGTGCGGGCTGCGCGGCGGGCAGTGGAGCGCCACCCGGTGCCGTGCGGTCGCGGCCGGCTCCCGGTCGGGGGCGGAGCCGGGCCGGCGCAGGCCGGCGGGCCGGAGGCGGGGCCCGCCCGACCCGGGCTGCGGCGCGGGCCCCGCGGCGGCACGATGGCCGCATGCTGCTCGCCGATGTCGCCCGCGTGTCCCGCGAGGTCGCCGGGACCTCCGCCCGGTCCCGCAAGACCGCCCTGCTCGCGGAGCTGTTCGCCGCCGCGCCTCCGGAGGAGGCGGCCCTCGTCATCTCCTACCTGGCCGGACGCCTCCCGCAGGGGCGGCCGGGCCTCGGCTGGAGCACCCTCGGCCGGCACATCGAACCGGCGGACAGGCCCTCCCTCGGCGTCGCCGACGTCGACGCCGCGATCACCGAGCTCTCCCTGCTGTCGGGCCCAGGCTCCCGCGAGGCCCGGCAGGGGGTCGTGGCCGGCCTGCTCGCCGCCGCCACCGAGCCGGAGCAGCGGTTCCTGCGCAGCCTGCTCTCCGGGGAGGTCCGCCAGGGCGCCCTGGACGCGGTCGCCCTCGACGGGGTGGCCGCGGCCGCCGGGGTCCCGGCCGCCGAACTGCGCCGGGCGGTGATGCTCGACGGCTCGCTGCCCCGCGTGGGCGCGGCGGTCCTGACGGCGGGCCCGGAGGCACTGCGCGCGGTCGCGTTGCAGGTCGGGCGGCCCGTTCAGCCGATGCTCGCCGCGACGGCGGGATCGGTCGGGGAGGCCCTGGCCGCCCTCGGGCCGTGCGCGGTGGAGGAGAAGCTCGACGGGATCCGCGTCCAGGTGCACCGCGACGGCGAATCGGTCCACGTGTACACGCGCTCCCTCGACGAGATCACCGGCCGGCTGCCCGAGGTGGTCGAGGCGGCCCGCCGGTTCGCGGGTGACCGGTTCATCCTCGACGGCGAGGTGATCGGGCTGGGCGCGGACGGCCGCCCCGTGCCCTTCCAGGAGATCGCCGGCCGGGTCGGGTCGCGGCTGGACGTGGAGACCGCCCGCCGCGCCCTCCCGGTCGTCCCCTGCTTCTTCGACGTGCTGGCCGCCGGCGGCGACGTCCTGCTCGACCTGCCCGTCCGCGAGCGGTACGCGGTGCTCGCCGCGCTCGTCCCCGAGCGGTTCCGGGTCCGCCGGCTCGCCGTGGAGGATCCGGCGGCGCAGGCCGGCGCGGCCGAGGAGTTCTGGGCGGAGACGCTGCGCCGCGGCCACGAGGGCGTCATGGCCAAGGCCCTGGACTCGGCGTACGCGGCCGGGCGCCGCGGCCGCAACTGGCTGAAGGTGAAACCCGTCCACACCCTGGACCTCGTCGTCCTCGCCGCCGAATGGGGGCACGGCCGCCGCACCGGCCTCCTGTCGAACCTGCACCTCGGCGCGCGCGCCGGCGCAGGCGGGTACGCCATGCTCGGCAAGACCTTCAAGGGGCTCACCGACGAGATGCTGCGCTGGCAGACCGACCGGCTCCGCGAGCTGGCCGTGGCGGACGACGGGCACACCGTGCGCGTGCGGCCGGAGCTGGTCGTCGAGATCGCCTACGACGGCCTCCAGCGCTCCCCGCGCTACCCGGCCGGGATCGCGCTCCGATTCGCCCGGGTCCTGCGGCACCGGCCCGACAAGAGCGCAGGCGAGGCCGACACGGTGGAGACCGTGCTCGGCACCCCGGGCGGCCACTCCGCCGACGGCGGCACCGGCAACGTACCCTGACGCCCCCCACGGCTTTTTGCCTCAGAGGTAAGGCGGATTGCCGCTCAGGCAAGTTTCTGGCTCAATCGGCATATGACACCTGGCCCCACCGGCCCGGGCGCCCCCGGCGGACCCGCCGAGCCCGGCCCCGGCCCCGAAGCCGACGAGCTGCCCGCGGTCGCCCCGCAGCTGCGCGAACTGCGCCGCCGCTCCGGGCTGACCCTGGAGGCCGCCGCCGCGCGGGCGCGGCTCTCGCCCGCCCACCTCTCCCGCCTGGAGACGGGCCGCCGCCAGCCCTCGCTGCCGCTGCTGCTCGGGCTCGCCCGCACCTACGGTACGACGGTCTCCGAACTGCTCGGCGAGACCCCGGCCGTGCCCGACCCCATCGTACGCGCGGGCGGGCCGGGCGCCCGCGAAGCCGACGGGTGGACGTACTGGCGGGCCGGCGGCTCCGGCCGCGGCATGCAGGCGCTGCGCGTGCACGTCCCGCACGGCCGCAGCCAGGGCGAACTGGTCCGCGTCCACCCCGGCGAGGAGTGGCTGTACGTCCTCGGGGGCCGGCTGCGGCTGCACCTGGGCGAGGCCGAGTACCTGCTGGACCCCGGCGACAGCGCCCACTTCGACTCGCTGACCCCGCACCGCATCGCCGCCGCCTCCGCGGCCGGCGCCGAGCTGCTGTTCGTCCACACCCTGCTCCAGAGCAGCCTCGCCGGGATGTGCCTGGGCGCCGGCGCGACCACCCACCCCACCCCCTGACCCGAGCCAAGGAGTCCCCGACCCATGCGCCAGCAGTTCAAGTTCCCGCGCGGCCTGCTGATCCGGCTGATCGCCTACCTCTTCGTCGGCCACCTCTTCGCCTTCTTCGTCTACCTCCTCTTCCTGCTCGGCGGGCAGAACCAGTAGGACCCCGCGCGGTCGTCCGCGCACGGCTCTGGGAACCTCCCGGCCGCGCCGCTACCCTCCGCGCATGATTCCCACGGTTGTCTGGGGCACCGGCAACGTCGGCCGTCTGGCCCTCCGCGCCGTCGAGGCCCATCCGGCGCTGCGCCTGGCCGGCGTCATCGTCCACCATCCCGACAAGGTCGGCCGCGACGCCGGCCGGCTGTGCGGGCTCGACCGCGACACCGGCATCGCGGCGACCGACGACATCGAGGCGGTCCTGGCGGCACGGCCGCGGGCCGTGGTCTACGCGGCGACCGGCGACACCCGCCCGGACGCCGCCCTCGCCGACGTCACCCGCGCGATCCGCGCCGGCGCCGTCGTCGTCACCCCCGCCCTCTACCCCCTGTACGACCACCGCAACGCCCCGCCCGAGTTCCGCGACCCGGTCGCCGCCGCGGTCGCGGAGGGCGGCGGCTCGCTGTTCGCCTCCGGGGTCGACCCGGGCTGGGGCAACGACGTGCTGCCGGTGCTGCTCAGCGGCCTCGGCACCGCCGTCGACGCCATCCGCTGCCAGGAGATCTTCGACTACTCGACGTACGACCAGCCGGACTCCGTCCGCGACCTCGTCGGCATGGGCCGCCCCATGGACCACCAGCCGATGATGCTCCTGCCGTCCGTCCCCACCATGGTGTGGGGCGGGCAGATCCGTATGATGGCCCGCGCCCTCGGCGTCGAACTCGACGCGATCCGCGAGATGGTGGAGCGCCGCCCCCTGGACGAGACCGTCACCACCCGCTCCATGGGCGTCTTCGAGGCCGGCACCCAGGGCGCCGTCCGCTTCGAGGTGCAGGGCGTCGTCGCGGGCGAGCCGCGCCTCGTCATCGAGCACGTCACCCGCATCCACCCGTCCTGCGCCCCGGACTGGCCGCTGCCGCCGGGCGGCGGGGACGGCGCACACCGCGTGGTCATCGAGGGCCGGCCGCGCATCGAGGTCACCGTCGAGGCCGAGGACGACGGCGAGAACCGGTCAGCGGGAGGGAACGCCACCGCCGTCGGCCGCCTGGTCGGCGCGATCGACTGGCTCGCGGCCGCCGAACCCGGCCTCTACGACGCCCTCGACGTGCCGCTGCGCCCCGCCGCCGGCCGACTCGGAAGGAAACGGGCATGACGGACCTGAGGATCGACGTCCCCGAGGGGCGGCACCCGATCGAGTACGTGTGGGGCGACATGGTCCCCGGCATCGGGCCGGCCGCCGCGGACTTCTCCCTCGCCGTGTACGCGCACACGACGCTGGGGCTGCGGGAGTTCGAGGCGGCGCGGCTGCGCGTGGCGCAGATCAACGGCTGCCTGTTCTGCCTCGACTGGCGCACCGAGCGCGACGGGCGGAAGGTCGAGGAGGAGTTCGCGGACGCGGTCGCGCAGTGGCGCACCACCGACCGCTTCGACGAGCGGACGCGGCTGGCCGCCGAGTACGCGGAGCGGTACGTCCTCGACCACCACGGCCTGGACGACGAGTTCTGGGGGCGGATGGGTGCGCATTACAGCCAGGTGGAGGTCGTGGAGCTGACCATGAGCATCGGCTCGTGGCTGGCGTTCGGCCGGCTCAACCGCGTGCTGGGCCTCGACGGCGTGTGCGTGCTGCCCGGGCACTGACGGCGGCGCGGGGGCGGGTGCGGGGCCGGCCGGTCGGGCGGCCCCGGTCGTCCGCTGGGGCGGCGCGCTACAGGTCGTTGGCGATGATGTGCTCGATGTTGCGCTCGGCGAGCGCGGTGATCGTGACGAACGGGTTGACGCTGGTGTTCCCGGGGATCAGCGCGCCGTCGATCACGTAGAGGCCCGGGTGGCCGTGCAGGCGGCCGTGGTTGTCGGTGGCCTTGTCGAGGACGGCGCCGCCGAGCGGGTGGTAGGTGAGGTGGTCGCCCCACACCCTGCCGGCGCCGAACAGGTCGGAGCGGTAGATCGTGCCCTCCTTCGCGTTGATCCGGTCGAAGATCGTCTTGGCCATGTCGATGGAGGGCTGCTTCCACGCCCGCTGCCAGTCGAGTTCGACGGCGCCCGTCGCCGGGTTGTACGTGAACCGGCCGCGGTGCGGGTTGCGGGTGATCGACAGGTAGAAGGAGGCGTACGTCTCGATGCCGGTCGGCAGCGGTGCGACCTCGGCGAAGGCGCCGCCCGCGTCCCAGTTGTCGATGCCGCCGCAGGGGATGGCGGCCTGCACCTTCCCGGTGGGGTCCCACAGGTGGTTGGCGCGGCCGCACATGACGTTGCCGTTCTCGCCCCAGTGCCGGCCGACCTCGCCGTTCAGGCCGGGCAGGGCGCCGGTGGCCTTGAGCCGTACGAGGAGCTTGCTGGTGCCGACGCTGCCCGCGGCGAAGAAGACGCGGTCCGCGGTGACGGTCTTGGCGGCGGTGGTCGCGCCGCAGGTGTCGAGCTGGTCGACGGCGACGGTGTAGCCGCCGCCGGGGGCCGGCGCGACGGAGGTGACCCGGTGGAGGGCCGAGACGGTGACCCGGCCGGTGGCCGCCGCCCGGGCGAGGTAGGTCTGCTGGAGGGATTTCTTGCCGTGGTTGTTGCCGTAGAGGATCTCGCCGGCGACCGCCGACTTCGGGACGGTCCCGGCGGCCTCCTGCTCCATGTAGTCCCAGTCGTACACGTCGGGCACGAACACGAAGGGGAATCCGGCGCGCTGGGCGTGCCTGCGGCCGACGCGGGCGTACTGGTAGCAGGCCGCGGTGTCGAACCAGTCGGGGTCGACGAGGCCGACGCCCAGCTCGGCGTTGGCCCGCGGGTAGTAGGTCGCGTACATCTCGTCGGCGTCGACGGTGGGCAGGATGGCGGCGAAGTTCGGGCGCCGGGGGGTGACGGCCATCCCGCCGTTGACGAGGGAGCCGCCGCCGACGCCGCGGCCCTGGTAGACGGTGATGCCGCCCAGCTCCTCGGCGTCGAGGATGCCGGTGTAGCGGGGGATGTCCTTGTCGAGGGGGAAGCCGAGGAAGCTGCTGAGGGGCTGCCTGGTGCGCGTGCGCAGCCAGTAGGAGCGCCGGTCGGGGCTGGTGGTGTGGCAGAAGATCTTGCCGTCGGGGCCGGGGGTGTCCCAGGCCATGCCCATCTCGACCATGTGGACGGGGACGCCGGCCTGCGCGAGCCGCAGCGCGGCCACGGACCCGCCGTAGCCGGTTCCGATGACGAGCGCGGGTACGTGCGCCCCGGACGCGAGGGGGCCGGCCGCCGCAGCGGGGCCCGTCGCGGCGCGGGCGGGGGCGGTGGCGGCGCCGGACAGCGCCATGGCACCGAGAAGAGAACCTGTTCCAGCCATGAAGCCGCGCCGGGAGATCCCCGGCGATCCTTTTCCGTTCAGGGGAGAGTCATTCATGTGACGTTCCTCACTCTCTGGCGGTGCAACGAGTTCTACTGCCAGCTGCGAGTGAAGTCACGACACACGTCCCGGTAACTTCCGGGCCGTCTCGGAGGCGCGCGGGTCAGGCGGCGGGCGGGGGAGCGGCGCCCGTGCCCCCGGCCGGAGGCTCCAGCGGGGGAGCGGCGAGCGAGCAGTGGGTGCGGCACTGCGGGTGGCACGCCGCGGCGGGCCGGGGGCGGCGCACCGTCGTCCAGGCCAGGGCGGCGCCCGCCACGAGCACCCCCGCGCACCACACCATGGAGCGCCCGAAGGCCTCGTCGAAGAGGTCCGGCGAGCGGTACGCCTCCGGGCCCATTCCGGCCAGCAGGGGGAGCGCGGCCACCGCCAGGAGCCCGGCCGCGCGCGCGACCGCGTTGTTGACGCCGCTCGCCAGGCCCGCCCGGCCGGGGTCCACCGAGGCCAGGACGGCCTCCGTCAGCGGCGCGACCAGCGTCACCATGCCGAGGCCCAGGACGACGATCGCGGGCAGCACGTCCGTCGCGTACGGGGCGCCCGGCCCGGCCCGCAGCATCAGCAGCATCCCGCCGGCGCACAGCAGCGGACCGGCGGTGAGCGGGATCCGCGGCCCGATCCGCTCCCCGATGGCGCCCGACCGCGCCGACAGCAGCAGCATCAGCACGGTCGGCGGGAGCAGCGCGGCCCCGGAGGCGAGGGCGGAGTACCCGCAGACCACCTGGAGCTGGAGCACCACGAGGAAGAAGAAGCCGCCGAACGCCGCGTACACGCACAGGGTGACCAGGTTGACCGCGGTGAACAGCCGGGACGCGAAGATGTCCGGCGGCACCATGGGCCGGGCCCGCTTCCGCTCGACGTACACGAACGCGGCCCCGAGCAGCACCGATCCGACGGCCGAGGCGGCCACGAGCGCGGCCCCGGAGCGGGCCTCGATCAGCGCGTACGTCAGCAGGGCGAGGGCGGTCGCGCCGAGGAAGGCGCCGAGCACGTCGAACCGGCCGTGCGCCGCCGGGTCGCGGGATTCGGGGACGTGCCGCAGGGTGGCCGGCACGCACACCGCGGCCAGCGGCACGTTCAGCAGGAACACCCAGCGCCAGCCCGGCCCGTCCACGAGCCAGCCGCCCAGGAACGGCCCGACGGCCGCGCCGACCCCGCCGAACCCGGACCACAGGCCCACGGCGCGGGCCCGGTCGCCGGGGGCGATCGACCCCTGGATCAGGGCCAGCGAACCGGGTGTCAGCAGGGCCCCGCCGACCCCCTGGAGGGCGCGGGCGGCGATCAGGACGCCGGCGTTCGGGGCGAGCCCGCACAGCAGGGATCCGGCCGCGAACCACACGACGCCGAGGACGAAGATCCGCCGCCGCCCGAACCGGTCGCCGAGGGCGCCGCCGACGAGGATCAGGCCGGCCAGGGTGAGCAGGTAGGCGTTGACGGTCCACTGGAGGACGGCCAGGTCGGCGCCGAGGTCCTGCCCGATCCGGGGGAGGGCCACGTTGACGACGGTCGAGTCGAGCAGGGCCATCGTCGAGCCGAGCACCGTGACGAAGACGATCCACCGCCCGCGCGCGGTCGCGAGGGGGACGCCGGCCGAGGCCCCGCCGGCGGCGGACGGCCCGGCGGGCTCACCCGCCGAGGCGGGCCCGGAGGGTGCGGAACCGGTCACTTCCCCAGGCTCGCGCGCCCGCCGGACGAGGGCCACCCGGCGGACGGAGGCCACCCGGCGGGGAAGGGCCGCCCGGCGGGCGCACACACGGCTCATTAGGCGCCCTTGTAGTGAGCATGACTCTCCTTCACCATGACCGCGCACGTCACGCACGCCTTATCCGCACAACCTGCACACGGCGTACGAGGAGACCACACGTGGCCCAACGCAACACACGACGATCCTTACGCGCGGCACTGGCCGCCCTCACCGCAGCACTGCTCCTGCCCTTCGGCGCCGGAGCCGCCGCCGCCGCACCGGACCCCGCGCCCTCCCCGGGCGCGGCCGAGCGCAAGATCGAGCCCAGGCTCCGCGCCCAGCTCGGCGACTCCGCCAAGGCGGCCTTCTGGGTCTACCTGGACAGCGCGGCGGACCTGACCGCCGCCCAGCGCCAGACCACCCGGACCGCCAAGGCGGAAACGGTTCTGCGCACCAAGCGCGACCATGCCGCGCGCACCCAGGCCGAGGTCCGCAAGGCCCTGGACAACGCCAAGGCCGAGTACACCTCCTTCTGGATCGTCAACGCGCTCCGCGTCGTCGGCAGCGAGAAGCTCGCCGGCACCCTCGCCCAGCGCCCCGAGGTGTCCCGGATCGACGCCGACGACCGGATCACCCTTCCCCGCCCCGCCGACGGGAAGCGCGAGAAGGCCGCGGCCGACGCCGTCGAGTGGAACATCGACCGCGTCAAGGCCCCGCAGGTGTGGGAACAGCTCGGCGTGCGCGGCGAGGGCATCGTCGTCGCCAACATCGACAGCGGCGTCGACCACACCCACCCCGCCGTCGCGGGCCAGTACCGCGGCAGGAGCGCCGACGGCGGCCTCGACCACCGCTACAACTGGTTCGACCCCGCCGGCGTCTGCCCCACCGCCGCGCCCTGCGACAACAACGACCACGGCACCCACACCATGGGCACGATGGTCGGCGACGACGGCGGCGCCAACAGGATCGGCGTCGCCCCGGGCGCCAAGTGGATCGCCGCCAAGGGCTGCGAGACCAACTCGTGCTCCGAGGCCTCGCTGCTCGCAGCCGGCCAGTGGATCGTCGCCCCGACCGACCTGAACGGCCAGAACCCGCGGCCCGACCTCGCCCCGCACGTCGTCAACAACTCCTGGGGCAGCGCGGCCCACGACGACTGGTACCGGCAGGTCGTCGACACCTGGCGGGCCGCCGGCATCTTCCCGGCCTTCTCCAACGGCAACGCCGGCCCCGGCTGCTCCACCAGCGGCTCGCCCGGCGACTACGCGAGCTCCTACAGCTCCGGCGCCTTCGACGTCAACGGCACCATCGCCTCCTTCTCCTCCCGCGGCGCGGGCCCCGGCGGCATCGTCAAGCCGAACATCGCCGCCCCGGGAGTGAACGTCCGCTCCTCCGTGCCCGGCGGCGCCTACGAGGCCTTCTCCGGCACCTCGATGGCCTCGCCGCACACCGCGGCCACGGTGGCCCTGCTCTGGTCCGCCGCCCCCGCCCTCGAAGGCGACATCGCCCAGACGGAGCAGCTCCTCGGCGCCACCGCCCAGGACACCGACAACGGCCAGTGCGGCGGGACCACCGCCAACAACAACGTCTTCGGCGAGGGCAAGCTCGACGCCCTCGCCGCCGTCTCCAACGCCCCCCGCGGCCCGACCGGCGCCCTCGGCGGAACCGTGACCTCCGGCGGAGCCCCCGTCGCCGGCGCCAAGGTCACCGCCACCGGCCCGATCAGCCGCACGACGACCACCGCGGCCGACGGCACCTACGCCTTCCGCTCCCTCTCCGTCGGCACGTACACCCTGACCGCCGCCAAGTTCGGCTACGGCCAGGAGACCGCGACCGCGACCGTCGCCGAGAACACCACCGCCACCGGCGACTTCACCCTCGCCCAGGCCCCCTCCGGCAAGCTCACCGGCACCGTCACCGCACCGTCCGGGCCCGCCGCGGGCGCCACCGTCACCATCGCGGACACGCCCGTCACGGCGACCGCCGACGACCGGGGCCGCTTCGAGGTCACCCTGCCGCACGGCACCTACGACCTGCGGGCGACCCACTCCTCCCGCTGCGTGAGCCCCGGCACCGCCCGCGCCACCGTCGCCGGCGACACCGCGATCGAGGTCGCCCTGCCCGAGCGCACCGACGGCTACGGCTACGCCTGCGCCGCCTCCACCGGCACAGACCAGCCCGCCGGGGACCGGCAGCTCGCCCTGACCGGCGACAACACCACCGAGCGCGTCGACCTGCCCTTCCCGCTGCCGCTGTACGGGAAGACGTACGGGCAGGCGTGGATCGGCACCAACGGCACGGTCAGCTTCGGCGGCGCCCACACCGGCGACATCAACGGCGACCTGCCGAGCACCGCCACCCCCAACGCCGCCCTCTACCCGTTCTGGGACGACCTCGTCGTCGGCGCGGCCGGCAGCGGCTCCGGCGTCTTCACCGCCGTCAGGGGCACCGCCCCGCACCGGCAGTACGTCATCGAGTGGCGGAACGTCGCCCACTGGTCGGCGCAGGCCGACAGGTTCTCCTTCTCCGCGGCCGTCGGCGAGGACGGAACCGTCACCTACTCCTACCGCGGCACCGGCGGCACCGGCATCAAGGGCGGCTCCACGGCCACGGTCGGCGTGGAGAACGCCACCGGCACCGACGCCTTCGCCTACTCCTTCAACACGCCCGTCATCAGCGACGGCCTGACCGTCTCCTTCCGCACCACCAGGAGCGGCGTCGTCACCGGCCGCGTCCTCGACGCCAACGACGGCAACGGCGTCGCCGGCGCCACCGTCACCGTCGGCACCGGCGAGGCCGCCGTCTCGGCGACGACCGCCCCCGACGGCGGGTACGTCGTCCAGAGCCCGTCCGGCACCCGGGCCGTCTCCCTCACCGCGCCCGCCTACGAGGCGGCCACCGCCACCGTCGACGTCAAGGCCGCCGGCGTCACCCCGGTCACGCAGTCCCTGCGCACCGGCCGGGTCACCGCAGCCAAGCCCGCCGTGGAGGTCGTCCTGCCGGCCGACCAGAAGCGGACCCGCACCCTCGACCTCACCAACCCGGGCCTCGGCACGGACTTCACGGTCGCCGAGGACGCGCCCTGGCTGACGGCCACCCCGCCGGCCGGCACCCTGCCCACCGGCGGCCGGGCCACGGTCTCCCTGGCCGTGGACACCGCCGGCCTGGCCCCCGGCACGGTCCTCACCGCCGACCTGAAGATCACCTCCGTGAGCGGGCGCAGCCCCGTCCTGACGGTCCCCGTCAAGGTCGTCGTCCCGCGCTACCAGGCCGCCCTGGACGCGGGCGCCGACTACGCCTCCACCGACGCCCTGGGCGACGGCTGGTCCCCGGACCGCACGTACACCGCCGGCTCGTACGGGTACCAGGGCAGCTCTGCGGTGCGCAGCACCGGCCGCACCATCGCCGGCACGGACGAGCAGCGGATGTTCCGCAACGCCCGTGAGGGGATGTACGAGTACCGCTTCGACAACGTCCCCAACGGCACCTACACCGTGGAACTCGGCTTCGCGGAGCTGTCCTCCACCAAGCCGGACCGCCGCGTCTTCGACGTCCTCGTCGAGGGCAGGGAGGTGCTGCCCTCCCTGGACATCGCCCTGGAGGCGGGCACCTACACCGCCCTGACGCGGAGCTACACGGTGACCGTCACGGACGGCGTGCTGAACGTCCGCTTCGTGACGCACTCCGGCTTCGGCAAGCCGCTGGTGAACACCCTGCGGGTGACGGACCGTCCCGACCAGGCCCCGCAGGCCGGCCAGGCCCGCCAGGCCCGGTGACGGTGGCCGCACCGGCCACCCGCCCGACCGGAGCCCCGCTCCGGGTGAGGTGACGCACCCCGGGGGCGGGGGGGGGGGGGGGGGGGGCCCCCCCCCCCCCCCCGGGGGGGGGGGACCGCCGGGGGGGCGGGAGTAGAGGCGTGTGGTTTCTTCTCTGTGTTTTTTTTTTGTGTTTTTTTTTTTTCT
>NZ_JBVIGV010000002.1:0-134660 GCF_055570615.1 Streptomyces sp. NPDC031121 | reverse complement strand
AACAAGTCCCCGAAGGCGGGCAAGGCCCACAAGACCCGGGGAAGGGGGCAACACCGCCCACCCGCCAAACCGGACCCCCCCTCGGGGGGGGGGGACCCCCCCGGGGGGGGGGGCCCCCCCCGCCCCCCCCCCCCCTCCGCGCCGCGGGGCATTCGGGTGGCCGGCGGACACCGCGCAGCGCCGCGTCCGCACGGGCCGCCCGCCGGTGGTTAGCGTGGGGCACCATGACGCTCCAGAGCGACGCCGCCGAGCAGCCCGGGAACCCGGGGCGGCCGGCACCGGCGGCCGCCGAACCGGAAGCCCCGTCCCCGCAGGAGGCTGACCACCTGGCCGCCCGGGTGCGGGAGGCACTGCACCGGACCGGCACCCGGGCCGCCTGGGCGGTCGGCGGCCCCCACGGCCCCCTCGCCGGCTCCACCCCGCCCCTCGGGCCCGCCGCCGCCGACGCGGCCCCGCCCGAAGAGGCCCTGCACGACGCCGGCGGCCTGGCCGGCGTACTCGCGCTCTGGCCCGTCCTCGGCAGCCTCGTCGCAGGAGAGGCGCTCGGCCTGCACACCCCGCTCGCCGCCTACGGGGACCGGGCCGCGGCCGGGCTCCCTCCCGGGGCCACCGCCCACCAGCTCCTCACCCGCCGGAGCCCCGCCCGCGACGCCGACGCCGCCCTCACCCGCCTCGCCGAGCACCTCGGCGGCGCCCCGCTCGGCCGGCTCGCCGCCACCCTCGTCTGGCAGCCCCTCGGCATGACCCGCACCCGCCTCGACGACGGCACCCTCCGCACCCCCCTCACCGACCTCGCCCGCTTCCTCACCCACCTCGTCTCCCCCTCCGACCACCCCGTCGCCCGCACCTGGACCGACGGCTCCCTCCGCATCCGCACCGGCGAACTCACCCCCGCCCGCGGCCTGCTCTGGCACCCGGCACCGCACGGCACCTGGTCGTACGGGGACACCGCCGCGGTCTGGGTCAGCCCCCGCCGCCGGCGCTGGGCGGTCCTGCTGCCCGCCGGCGGGGACGGCGGCCCGCGGGCCGCGTTCCGCGAGGCGGTGTTCGCCCCGCCGCGCGCCACCTGACGGCCCCGCCCCCGTACCGGGCGGCGTCGCCCGGACGGCTGCCGCCCGCACCGGTACGGGGAACCGCCCGGCTCCCGCCCCGCACGGCCCCGCACCGGCGCAGGGACCGCCGTACGGGCGCGCGCTCGGAGCGCGCCCCCTCCAAGATCGACGTACGGTGAGCCCCATGTCACCCACCGCTGGTTCCCCACTGCGCGGAGGCACCGCCCGCGCACGCTTCCCGAACCCGCCCCGCGCGGGCCACAGGGCCCGCAGGGGACAGGGGCGCCGCCGCGGCGGCCGGCGGGCCGACCCGGGGGAGGCGGTGCGCCCGTGACCGGCCCCGGAACGACCCCAGCGGTCGCCACCCGCGCACAGCGCGGGCCGTCCCCGCGGGCCGGGCGGGCCGAGTCCGTCCGGTTCGCCGCCACCCGCGCGCTCCCCTTCTTCGTCCGCAGCGTCCCCGGCACCCGCCCCGCCTTCCCGGCGGAGGCCCTGCGGGAGCTGCGCGACCGCCACGGCGGCGCACCCGTCCTGGTGCACGGCATCTCCGGGCCCGTCCTCGTCCTGCTGGACCGCCGCGAGATGCGGCAGTTCTACGACTGCCCCGCCGGCGCCCCCGGCGGCGCGGCCGCGGCGCCCCCGCTGCCGCCCGCCGAGGCACTGCGGACCGTACCGGCCGAAGAAATCCGCCCGCTGGCCTCCGCCGCCACGCTCGAACTCGTCCGCCTCCGGCAGGCCGTCGCCCGGGCCGCCCGGCGGCTCGCGCCCGCCGCCGGCGCCGGGCCCGCCGCCCCGGCCGAGGGCCGGGCCGGAGCCGCCGGCCTGCTCGGCCGACTCCTGCTGCGGCGGCGCGGACCGCACCGCCCCGGCCCCGACACCCGCCCGGACCGGCACACCCACCCCGGCCCCGGATGCCCCGCGCACCCCTGGGCGCCCGTCCTCGACAGCGTCCCCGCCACCGTGCTGCGCACCCTGCTCCTGCTGGGCGCCCACCCCGCCGAGCAGGCGGCGGCCGCCGCCGAGGCCGCCGCCTGCCCCGACCCCGGCCAACTGGCCCGCCTGCACAGCTGCGTACGAGAGGCGCTGCGCCTCTACCCGGCGGCGCCCGACCTGGTCCGCACCACCCGCACCGAGACCGTGTGGCGGGGCGTGCGCCACCCGGCGGGGACCCGCGTCCTGCTCCCCGCCCACTTCCACCAGCGCGATGCCGAACACGTCCCCGCCGCACACGTGTTCGTCCCCGGGAGGTGGAAGACGCCCGGGGCGGAGGAAGACCTCCGGATGGCGCCGTTCGGCCACGGACCCGGTCGCTGCCCCGGCGACCGCCTGGGCCTGCTGATCACCACCGCACTCTGCGCCGAGGTACTGCGCCGGAGCCGCATCACCGGCACCCGGCCGGTGCTCGACCCGCACGGGCCGCTGCCCGCGGTCCTCGACCCGCGCGCCATCCGGCTCACCCTCACCCGTCGCTGACGCACCGCCGGCGACGCCCTCCCCACCACCGACTTCCCCGCGAGGTTCCCATGTCCGACGCCGTGACCTCCTCCGCGTCCACCGCACCGGACGCCGAGCTGCTGGGCGCCGTGTGCCGCGAACTCGCCGAGGCCGCCGACGCCGTCGCCGAGGCCGCCCGCTTCGCCACCGAACTCGCCCTGCGCCCCCGCTTCCCCGCCCACCGGCCCGGCCGGCCCCGCACAGGCTGCATCGGCCCCCGCAGGCCCGGCGGACACCGCCGGCGCAACCGCGCCCGCCGCGCCCTGCTGCGCACCCTCACCGACCCCGCCGGCCTGGGCTGGGCCCCGCGCGGCCGCGGCGTCGCCCGCGCCGGCTGGCTCGCGGGCGTCCTGACCGGCCGGGAGAGCCTCGCCGTGAGCCTCGCCGTCTGCGGCCTGAAGGCCCGCATCCGGGCCGCCGGACTGGACCGCGCCGGACTGCTCGCCGACCCGGACGGGGCGGCCATCCTGCGCGCCGTGGACGAGGACCGGCAGGCGGCCGCCGTCCGCGGCTTCCGCCGCGTCATGCGGGAGCAGGGCGCGGAGCGCGCGTTCGCCCTGCTGACACCCTCGTTCGCCGACCTCTTCGCCTGGAACGCCCTGACCGACGCCAACCCGTTCAACGACCACGCCGGCTGGCAGGTCGCGACCGGGCGCGCCGTGACCGCCGAACCCCTCCAGGGGCTCGGGGCCGCCGTACGGGCCTTCTTCACCCGGGACGGCGGGCGCGGGCACGGCCGCCGGCGGGGGAGGGCGCGCCGCCGCCGCACCCGGGCCGGCGCCGGCTCCGCGCCACCGCGGTCGGACCACCGCGGGTGCGTGCACACCCTCGGCCTCCTCGGCACGGGCGGCCTGCTCCTCGTCCAGCCCTGGCGGGCCCGGTGACGGCCGCGCCCCGGCTCCGGGCGGCCGCACCGGACCCCGCCGACGGCCTGCGCGCCCACTGCGAGGCGCTGCGCGTCCACGCGGACCGGCTGCGGGCCGCCGCCGGGGAACTGGAGCGGCAGGGGCCGCCCGCGGCGCCGTTCCGCGCCGAGGTCGCCGCCCTCGCCGAGCGCTGCTCCACCGCGGCGGACGGGCTGGCGCTGGCCGCGGCACGCCTCCAGGACCGCTGACGCCCCCCCCGGCGTCAGGAGGGCCGGGGGCGGCCGCCGCCGCCCGCGGCGAGGGCCGCGAGAGCGCGGGCCGCGGTCTCCCCGGGCGTGCCGGAGACCTCGACGACGACACCCCGCTCGTCCGGACCGAGCGGTTCCAGCGCCGCGAACTGCGAGTCCAGCAGGGCGGGGGGCATGAAGTGCCCGGTGCGCGCCGCCATCCGGCTCCCGATCAGCCGGCGGTCGCCGGCGAGGTGCACGAACACGGCATCCGGTACGGCCGCGCGGAGCCGGTCGCGGTAGGCGCGCTTCAGCGCCGAGCAGGACACCACGGCACCGGTGCCGGCGGGCCGCTCGCGCAGCAGGGCGGCGACGGCGTCGAGCCACGGCCGGCGGTCGCCGTCGTCCAGCGGGATCCCGGCGGACATCTTCGCGACGTTGGCCGGCGGGTGGTGGTCGTCGCCCTCCGCGAACGGAACACCGAGCGCCTCCGCGAGGAGCCGCCCCACGGTCGTCTTCCCGGTCCCGGCCACCCCCATCACCACCACGACGCGCCCACCGCCCGCCGCGCCCTGCGCGCCGTCCGCCGCCACCATTTCACCCCGCACTCCTCGTCGCCCCGCCCGCCCTCGCGGCCGGTCAGGCCGGTCGGGTCGTACGTATCACACGGAGTCCGGTGCCGGCCCTCCGGGCGGGCCGGCACCAAGGGCCGCGTCAGGGGTTCACGCCTGCGCCCCGGCGTTGCGCGGGGTGGTCTGCTGGACGGACCAGCGGTTGCCGTCCGGATCCGTGAAGTAGACGAACGAGCCCCAGGGCAGGTCCTGGATCTCCGTCGCCTCCACGCCGCGGCCCCTGAGGTCGGCGTGGGCCTCCTCGATGTCCTTGACGACGACTTGCAGGTTGTCGAGCGACCCCGGGGCCATTCGGGTGAGGCCCCGCCCCACCGCGATCGAGCAGGCCGACCCGGGCGGGGTCAGCTGCACGAACCGGATGTCGTCGCTGACCGTGACGTCGTGGTCGGCGTGGAAGCCGACCTGCTCGTAGAAGGCCTTCGCCCGGTCGACGTCGGTGACGGGGACGGCGACCAGTTCCAGCTTGATGTCCATCGCTCGCTCCATGCGTGGGGATCGGGGTCCTTGCGGCATCATGCGCCCCCGGCCGGTGCGCCGCCGCTCGGCGGCCCGCCGGCCGGGAGTCCGGCCGGAGCGCCGCCGGCGGTCACACGGCGGCCGGGGTGCCCTCGCCCGCCGCGAACTGGGTCCGGTACAGCTCCCCGTACCGGCCGCCTGCGGCGAGCAGCTCGGCGTGCGTGCCGCGCTCCACGATCCGGCCGTCCTCGACGACCAGGATCAGGTCCGCCGCCTGCACCGTCGAGAGCCGGTGCGCGATGACGAGGGCGGTCCGCCCGGCCAGTGCCTCCGCGAGGGCGTCCTGCACGGCGGCCTCCGAGGTGGAGTCCAGGTGCGCGGTGGCCTCGTCGAGGATGACCACCCGCTGCCGGGCCAGCAGCAGGCGAGCGATCGTCAGCCGCTGCCGCTCGCCGCCCGACAGCCGGTACCCGCGCTCCCCGACGACCGTGTCCAGGCCGTCCGGCAGTGCGGCGACCAGGTCGTCGAGCCGGGAGCGGCGCAGGGCCTCCCACACCTCCTCCTCGCTCGCGTCCGGCCGGGCCAGCAGCAGGTTCGACCGGACGGACTCGTGGAAGAGGTGGCCGTCCTGCGTCACCATGCCGACGGTGTCGCGGACCGACTCGGCGGTCAGGTCCCGGACGTCGACGCCGCCGATGCGGACGGAGCCCCCGTCGGCGTCGTACAGCCGGGGCAGGAGCTGCGCGATGGTCGACTTGCCGGCCCCGGAGGAGCCGACGAGAGCGACCATGTGGCCGGGCTCGGCGCGGAACGACACCTCGTGCAGCACCTGCGTGCCGCCGCGGGTGTCGAGGGAGGCGACCTCCTCCAGCGAGGCGAGGGAGACCTTGTCGGCGGAGGGGTAGCCGAAGGAGACCCGGTCGAACTCGACGGAGACCGGCCCGTCGGGGACCGCCACGGCGTCCGGCCTCTGCGCGATGAGCGGTTCGAGGTCGAGGATCTCGAAGACCCGCTCGAAGCTGACGAGGGCGCTCATCACCTCGACGCGTGCGCCGGCCAGCGCGGTCAGCGGGGCGTAGAGCCGGGTCAGGAGCAGCGCGAGGGCGACGACGCTGCCGGCGTCGAGGCTGCCGCGCAGGGCGTGGTAGCCGCCGAGCCCGTACACGAGGGCGAGGGCCAGCGCCGAGACCAGGGTGAGCGCGGTGACGAACACCGACTGGGCCATTGCGGTGCGGATGCCGATGCCGCGGACCCGGCCGGCGCGGGCCGCGAACTCCGCGGACTCGTCGGCGGGCCGCCCGAACAGCTTGACGAGGGTGGCGCCCGGCGCGGAGAAACGCTCCGTCATCTGCGTGTTCATGGCGGCGTTGAGCGCGGCCGCCTCGCGCTGCATGGCCGCCATCCGCATCCCCATCCGGCGCGCCGGCACGACGAACACGGGCAGCAGGAGCAGCGCCAGCAGGGTGATCCGCCAGGAGATGCCCAGCATGACGGCCAGGGCCAGCAGCAGGGTGACGGTGTTGCCGACCACCCCGGAGAGGGTGTTGCTGAACGCCCGCTGCGCGCCGATCACGTCGTTGCCTAGGCGGCTCACGAGCGCGCCCGTCCGGGTCCGGGTGAAGAAGGCGACCGGCATCTGCTGCACGTGGTCGAAGACGGCGGTGCGCAGGTCGAGGATCAGGCCCTCCCCGAGTGCGGCCGACAGCCTGCGGGCGAGCAGTCCGAGCCCGGCCTCCGCGACGGCGACGACGGCGATGAGCAGGGCCAGCCGGACCACGGTGGAGGCTTCCCGGCCGGCGACGACGGCGCTGACGACCCTGCTGGCGAGGACCGGGGAGGCCACCGCCAGCAGGGCGGTCAGGCTGCTGAGGGCGAGGAACAGGGCGAGCCTGCGGCGGTGCGGGCGGGCGAACGCGGCGATACGGCGCAGGCTCGCCCGGGAGATCCGGCGGCGCTCCTGCCGGGCGTTGACCAGACCGTGCATCGAGGTCCAGGCGGTGACTTCCATGTCCATGGGCCGCACGCTAGAACCTCGATCCGGCTTGAGGTCAACGGCGTGCGGCAACTCACCCTGGTCCGAACCGTTTTGGGGCTCCGCCGTGGCGGGAGTGCGGAGGCGGACCCCGCCGGCCGCCGTCCGGCGGCGACCTGCCCATGGTCCGGGGCGGGCGCGTGCGATAGATTCGGCCACTGCTCCGGCACCTGCCACCGGTACCGACGATCCCCCGACCCCCGCGAAGACAGGCTTCTCTATGAGCGACATCCTCGACGGACTCGGCCGCACCAGCGCCTACGGCGCACTGGGCCTGGTCCTGCTGATCCTCGGCATCGTGCTGGTGGACGTGCTGACGCCCGGGAAGCTGCCGAAGCTCATCTGGGAGGAGCGCAACCGCAACGCGGCTGTCACGCTCAGCTCGGCGCTCCTCGGCATAGGCGGCATCGTCTTCACCTCGATCTGGACGACCTACAACGACTTCGACAAGGGCCTGATGTCCACGGCCGCGTTCGGCCTCCTCGGCCTCGTCCTGATGGCGATCGCCTTCCTCGTCCTGGACTGGGTCACCCCCGGCAAGCTCGGCGCCATAGTGGTCGACCCGGAGCCGCACCCGGCGGTGTGGGTGACGGCCTGCTGCAACCTGTCGGTCGCCGCGATCGTCGCCGCATCCATCGCCTGACGGCCTGACGGACCGCATCAGGAGAGCGCCGCCCCCGTGCAGGGGAGCGGCGCTCTCGCGTATACGCCCCCGGCCCCACCCCGGCAGCCCGGGTCAGGCCAGGCCCAGGGCGAACACCGCGAAGCCCGCCGCCAGCAGCGCGGCTGCCGCCCGCCGGGCTGCCGGAACCCGCGTCCACGGCTCCTCGAACCGCCGCGCGTACCGGGCGATCCCCACCAGCAGCACCGCGAAGACCGGAAGCCACGCGGCCCGCGCCGCGAGCCAGGCCGCGCTGTCGGGGGCCGTCGTCAGCCCCGCCACCTCGCCCGCGAACGCCGCGCCGGGCACGGCCGCCGCCAGCATCGCCGTCTGGTGCCAGCACAGCACCGTCATCGCGCACACGTTGACCACCACCACCGGCGCCCACAGGGCGGGCCGGGCCAGCAGCCGCGCCAGCCGCTCCCGCAGCAGCAGCGCGGCACCGGACTGCGCCGCGGCCAGGGCCGGTACGAGCAGCGACGGGGGGTGCGAGTTCGTGCGGGCCGCGCCCGGCACGCCGACCATCGACGCCGGGTAGTGGAAGACCAGCAGCAGCACCGCGAACAGCACGGCGCCGCCGGCCAGCAGCAGCCGGGCGCCCCGCCGCCCGATCCGCCCCCCGCCCCACGCGACGCCCAGCTGGTAGGCGAACAGCCAGCCCGGCAGCACGTTCAGCACCGCCACCCAGCCCGGCACGGACGCGGCGAACGGCCCGTACCGCAGGAAGTCCACCGCGGCCACCGACGCGAGCAGCGGGGCCGCCGCCCACCCGCCGAGGCGCCGCGCCGCCCGCACGCAGTACGGGGTCAGCGCCGTCACCACCAGGTACACGCCGACGAACCACAGCGGCTGGACCACGAGCGTCGCCGCGGTCCGCAGCGTCGCCTCCGGGACCCCGGCGGCGTACAGGACCGGCGCGGCCAGCGCCCACACGGCGGCGACCCCGAGGACCGGCCGCCCCAGTCGGGCGAACCGGCCGCGCAGCCACGCCCCGGCCGAGCCCGTGCGCCGGTGGTACGACAGCACGGACGCGTACCCGCCGACCAGGAAGAAGATCCCCAGCATCTGCAGCACCCAGCTCGCCGGCGCAAGCGCCCCGAACGCCGAAAGGGGGCTGGCGTTGTGCAGGCCGCCGTCCGCGTCGAGGGTGAACCCGCCGAGCATCCAGTGCCCGGCCGGCACGGCCAGCAGGGCCAGGGCCCGCAGCCCGTCCACGGCCCGGTCCCGGTGCGCCGGCGTGCGCCGGTCGACACGCTCCGCTGCCCGCCGCAGTGCGGCCGCGGCGCTCATCGGGCACCGCCCCGGGCGATCGCGGCGAACGCCGCCAGCGTCCCCGTGCCCGGCGCGAGGTAGCCGGTGTGGCCGCGGACGTCGCCGGCGGGGACCCGCCGCGCACCGAACCCGGCCGACACCGGGTCGGCGCCGTGGCCCAGCCCGGCGAACCGGACGTTCGGCACGTCCGCGATCCAGTCGGACGGCCCCCGCGCCGCCCACACGCGGGCGCCGGTCCGCAGCTGAGCCGCCGACCCGGCGCGCAGCCCGGGCGAGCCGAAGACGACCACGTCCGTGGCGTCCGTGTCCCGCGCCGCGAGGGCGCACACCACCGAGCCGTAACTGTGGCCGAACAGCACCGGATCGGGCGCGCCGACCGCGTCGAGCCCCCGCACGAACCGCACCAGCCGGGCCGCCCCCGCCTCCGCGAGCCGGCCGGTCGCCGCGTCCAGGCCCACCCCGACGGGCGTGGTGTAGCCGGCCCACGCCACCACCGCCGTGTCCTCCCCGGCCGCCGCCCGCAGTGAACGGGCCATGCCGGCCGGGCCGGTGTACGGGGCCCGGCCCGGGTCGTCGTACCGGGCGGCGTCGCTGTCGGACCCCGGTACCACCACGGCGACGTGGCCCGCCCGCTCCAGGTCCCCGAACACCTCGGCGACCAGGCCGCGCCCCCGCGGGTCGAAGGCCAGCACCTGCCGCTGCGGCGACGCGAACGGCGCCCACCGCGCCTCGCCCGTCGCGAGCGCGGCCCGCCGGTTCGCCTCGTACCTCAGGGCGACGGGGGCCCCGTCCAGGTTGCCGAGCACCAGCGGGTGGCGGCGCAGCAGCTCCCGGCGGCCCGCCTCGTCCAGCGCGGCGAAGAACCGGACCACCTCCTGCGGCGGCGCCGTCGCCGGATCGGGCAGCGCACGCCCCGACACCGTGTCCGCCCGCCAGGCGGCGGCCCCCGGTGGCGGGCCGGCGACCACGGCCTGCCGGTCCTCGCCCGCGGCCCAGCCGGCGCTCCCCGCCGCCACGGCCGCCGCCAGTGCGGCCGTGGCCAGGGTCCTCGCGAAGCGGCCCATGTCCCCATCCCCTTTCCTCGTGGTGCCGAGGAAGGTAGGAAGGAGGTGCCGGCCGGCACGTCAGACCGGGGAGCCAACCCGCGCCTCATACCGGGGTAGGGGGTGGAGGAGGCGCCGGAGGCGGCGCGGGGGAGGCCTGAAAGACCGCTGAAAATCTCGGGTTCTGGCCCCGGCTCGGTAGAGCTGGGGCGAGTCTTGTTGACATGCAGGGAATGGGCCGGGGAGACGGTCGGGCCGGATGTGTGGGAGACCTGCCGGGAGTTGATCCCGGTGGGAGTGCGTTCGCGTTCCTGGCCGAGCATCGCGAGGTGCTGTTCCCGCCGGGGATGTTCGCGGACATGTATCCGTCGTCCAATGGCCGCCCGAGTCTTCCGCCGCTGGTTCTGGCCGCGACGGTGGTCTTGCAGAGTCTGCACGGGCTGTCGGACTTCGAGACCGTTCAGGAACTGCGGTGTGACCTGCGGTGGAAGGCGGCCTGCGGACTCGGCTTGCACGACATGGCGTTCGATCCGTCGCTGCTGACCTACTTCCGCCGCCGTCTGCGCCGGTCCGCTGATCCGACACGGATCTTCACCGGGGTCAAGGAATTCGGGGCCGCGACGGGGGTACTCAAGGGCAAGCGGCGGCGGGCACTGGATTCCACCGTGCTCGATGACGCGGTAGCCACCCGTCACCCAGATCACCTCCGCCGTCCGAGGGGTGATCCGGGAGGTTCCCGGCGCCCAGCGGGTCGCCGACCTGTGGTGCACGGCGCACGACTACACCGATCCGGGCAAACCGAAGATCGCCTGGAACGATGAAGCCGCCCGCGCCGTGCTGGTTGATGCGCTGATCACCGACGCGCTCAACCTGCTCGGCCGCCTGGCCGAGCAGGGCTGGCGCATCGTCCGCGGCACGGTGGCCGACGGGACGGTCTCCACCGTCGACCCCGACACCCGGCACATCCACAAGAACCGCCCCCGTCACCAGGACGGCTTCAAAGGGCATGCCTGCTTCGAGCCGGAGATGACAGTTGCCGGGCCGGAACACGCCTTGCCGCCCGGGCCGTGTGCCCGGGCGGGCGAGGTTTTTCTGCAGGGTCGGACTGGCTGGCTGGCCTCACAGGGTCAGGGAGGCTCCGCCCGTGACGTCAGTCCATGGGCAGCTGGCTCGCCCAAGCCGCGAACGCGGCCCGGGTCCCCGATCCGGCGATACCGTCGATGGCCCCGGAGTAGAACCCCTCGGTCCTCAGGAGCTGCTGGAGAGCCTTGATTGTTCCGGTGCCGACGATGCCGTCGATGGCTCCGGAGTAGCCGTAGGCCCGCAGCATCCGCTGCATGGCCTTCCAGCTCTCGGTTCCCAGGAGACCGTCAATCGCGCCCGAGTAGTAGCCGATGTAGTAGCGGAGGTAGAACTGAACCTGCTTCGCCTGGGACGTGCTCAGGCCGAGGTTGTTGACCTCGGCGACCGTGGCGGGTTCGGAGATCACGTTCCGGGGCCCCTCCGGCGTTGCCGCAACGGCGGTCCCGGACACCGCTAGGGTTCCGGCGGTGATCCCGAGCAGTGCGGCGATGCTCGTGAAGGCCCGCACCATGTTCGAGCGCATGTAGTGCCCTTCCGTGACAGCCCGATGAACGGGTGACTGTGGACGCCGATCACGGTGACACGGCAATTACCTGCTTCAGGTCTGAACATGAAGAGATGGCCGGTAATTTGCGCCCGAGGCGCGTCCGCAGTTGCGCCCGGCGTGTGGCAGCCCGCGTTGCAGGGCGCGTTGCACCTCCGGCGGGTCAGCCTGAACTCGGGGGCGGCGGCCAAACGTGCAGACCGGTGCACTGCCCGCAGGCGGCGCGGCCGGCGCATTCCATGCAGAACTGGCGCGGCCACGGCCCGGGGCAGTCGCAGATCGGGTTGTAGTCCGGGTCGTCGTCGCCGGGGTAAAGCGTCTCGCCGAAGGGCGGCTCGGTCCAGGAGATAACCGAGCCGTCGGCGAGCACGTCCTCGTAGTGCCGGCCGATCTCGCTGTGCTCGTTCGAGGTGGCCACCACCACCTCGTCCGCCGCGCTCATGCCGTGCCGCCCCTCACCGCGGACGCGTTGTCGAGCCATGCGGCGAGCGCGGTCGTGGCGCGCGGGTCGGCTTGGCCGAGGCGCCCGACGGACTCAAGGTCGCCGTCGACTGGGGCGTGCGGGCGAGAGCGGCGAGCATCGCGGCACGGGCGCGGACGGGCAGCAGGCCGACGGCGGCGGCGCGGCCGGATCGGTGTAGTGGCCGGAGTGGGTGGCGAGGGCGTGAGCGAGCCAGGTTTCGATTCGCGGCGCGACAGTCGCGGTTCTCGTCTAGGAGGTGGCGGGCGACTTCGTCCCCGGCCCGGCTCGGCACGCTCTGGTCGAGGCGGTCGGCCTCCTCGGCCCACCCCCACAGGTTGACCAAATCCCATGGGGGCCCCGAGCCCGGCTAGTTCTTCGGCCCAGTCGACTACCCGCTGCTGCTCCTGGCGGCGCTGCTGCTCGGCTTCCCCGCCGCGGCGGTCTTCGGCGAACTCTTCCTGGACGACCAGCGGCGTCCGCGTCGTACGGGCTGCGGGTCGCGGCGAGCAGCTGCACGGCGCGCTGCCACTCCGCGAGCTCCGCAGCACGGCGGCCGCCGTCGTCGGCTGTGGCTTCGTCGCGGCGGTCCAGTTGCGCGTGCCGTTCCGCCTCTTCGAGCACCGCCACCGCCTCGCTGTGCGTCATGCCCCGCGCGCGGCCGTACCAAAAACCGGTCGCCCTTCGCGTAGTCGATCGGCGTACGCGGGGCGCCGGCAGGCCGACGGCGACCACCAACCGGCTGTTGGCGTCGATCACCACCTGCTGGTTGGTCCACTACCGGTTAGTTCTTGCTGGAAGCAGCGATCTTCCTGTCCCGGGTGGGCACCAGGGTGCCGTCCACGATCAGCACGGTGTCCGGCCGCGGCCGCGGCGCGGGCGAGATCGCCGGCAGCGGTGCAAGGTGGTCCAACACCCGGTCCGCGGCCGGCTTCGAGATCCCGAACAGCGGAGCGACCTGCCGCAACGTCAGGTTGGTCCGCCAGTACGTGGCCACCCGCAGCACCCGATCCTCCAGGCAGAGCCGCCACGGCCGGCCACGCTGGCGGTCACCGCCACGACGGCGGACCAGCGCGACCAGCTTGCGGAACTGCGACTCGCTCAACGCCGAGAACGGCTCGATCCGCATCGGATCGCTCGCCGAGATCTGCCCACCCATGCGGTGACGAGGCAGGCGGTTACGGGACATCCTTCAGCTGCCGGCCGCGGCGACTGTGATCACAGTGACTGCGACCATCGCCGCCTGCATGTCGCGGATGGCGGCGCGGACGCTCTCGGCCGCCCATTGCCCTGTGGCGACCTCCTCCATCCGCGAGGCAACCTGCTTGCGGTGGCCGTCGGGGAAGGCCAGACGGTGCAACTTGGCCGAGTGGATCAGCGCGATGAGGCCTGCTGTCCGCGTGTCCGGCTCGGCGCCGTCCAGCACCACGGCCCGGAGCCGCTCACGCAGTTCCCGTTCCACCGCGCCGTCGGCCTCCGGGTAGCGGCGAATCGGGAACACGCCCAGTGCCCTGTGTTTCTCCTCCACGACCACCCCACGCTTGCACAGGCTCTCGAGAGCCGCAGCGACGGCCTTGGGCTGGTCCTTCGTCAGCCACTCCGTCATCCGGCGCTTGCCGCGACCCCGCATCCAGGTCTCGATCAGCGCCGTCCGACTGTCGAGCAGCGAGTCTCCGGTCGGATTCGTGTCCACCAGCTCGAAGTGTTTGCCTATGACCGAAACCCTCCCGGCCAACACCAGTTCGAGCAGGATCCCGCCCGCCACCGCCCACCCGGCGGCTTGCCGCTGCTTTGCCGATCCAGACCCGTCGTCCAGGGACAGCAGCATGATCTCCTCGGCCAGTGTGACTGCCACAGTCGCTACCCCCATACATCCAGTGATCACTTCCTCACTGGTCTGACGCCCGGCTGCCCAGAGCAAGTTCCCGAAGCGCGACGGTCTTCAGCGGATCGGCCTGTTCTCCTCCTCCGGCCTGGACCTGCGGCCCGAAGGAAGCGTCGTAGGAAAACGTCCTAGTCCATGAACTGGCCGAAGGCCCCCGCGCGACCTTCGAGCCGCCGACTCTGACCGCGATCTGGACCGTCCCTGCGGCCCACCGGGCAGAACACGGCCACGCTGATCAGCCGGATCCCCGACGCGGTGATATGGCCGCACACCGCCGCCTCCTCGATGCCTGATCGATCAAGCACCGCAGCCGGGTCGGGGCCGGCTTCCTCGGCCAGCTTTCGTCGTGCCGCCACGAGCGGCGTCTCGCCCGGCTCGACCGCTGCCAGGTGGCTCCCAGAGCCACGCCCAGTCGAACGGATCACGCCAGTGCAGAAGAAGCAGGCGGTGGGCAGCGTCCAGACAGATGACCCGGGCGGCGGACCGGTGCGTTGTCTCCCCTCCTCACGCTATGCGGTGCTCGAAATGTCGATCAGGACCTGGGCTGCGTTGAACGACATCTCCGCCCTAGTACCACTTCTTCGTACACGCCCAACTGCCGCCGATGCCGTCGTAGTGCTCCACGCAGGGGCGGGTGGCGAGGCTGGCGTTCACCATCGTGGTGTAGGCCGGATAGTTCGGAGACGCGTTGAACACATGCGGGTTGCCGGTCCTGATGTCCAGCTTGCCCCTGAAGTTGGAGCTCGCAGCGTATTCGAAGCGTGCCCACACGGCGTTGCACTTCTTCGAATACCGCATCTGAACGGCTGGCCCGCCGCCGTCCGACCGGGCTACCGCCCCTGAGGGGGTGACGGCGTCCTTGTCGCAGCCTGTCGCCTTGGGGTTCTTGCCGTTGCAGGACGCCCCCTTGCAGGCGGGCGCTGCCGCGGCTTGTGCGGAAGCCTCGGCGGGAACGGCCACGCCCAGCGCCAGGACAGCGAGGGTGCCTGCCAGGAGACGCGGAAGTCGGTGAGTCGCCAAGGAGGCCCCTTTCGTGCGCTGTGGTGAGGTACAGCGCGTTGCGTTCAAGTTCACGCGGTAGGTGATAGCCAGGGGGTATGCCGTTTAGACCAGGGCAGGGTAGTGATCACTGCAAAGAGTGCCCTGTGTACTGGATTGGGGCGTGGGGTTGACTTGGCCGAGGGGTGAAAGCCGGAGGCGTCGGGTTGGCGGCGGGCCTGCGCATCCAAACTGATCGTGATCTTCATGAGCCGTACGGCTGGTCGGGGAGGCATCGCCGACGGTTCACCCTTGAGCGTGGAACGTCGGCCCATCGCACACCCGTGAGGCAAGGCAGAGTTCTTGCCCATGTCGGGCGGACGGCCTGGGCACGCGTCCTGCAGCGAGGAATGACGGGCGGAGCGGAGACCGAAGGACGGGTCGGCGCTGCGCGGCATCGCGCTGGGCCTCCCGCTCACCGGGCGGCCTCGCTCCCCCCTCGGTTCGCGTCGGCTGCTACTCGCCGGGCTCCCGGCCGGGAGCGGATCAGCCAGCGTCGAAGCCGCTGCCCCACGAGCTGGGTGAGCAGCTCGATGACCTGGGCCTGGTTGCGGTCGATCTTCTTGTCGAGAGCTTCGACCTCCTGGTCGAGGTTGCCGATCCGGAGACGTACCGCGGTGAGGTCGGACTTGATGATCCCGAACTCGCGGTCGTGCTTCTCCGTGACTTCTTCGAAGCGCCGAGTCAGGGCAGCAAGCTCGCTGTGGGCGATGGGGCCCTCGGGCACGCGGGCACTCCTGCCAAATCACAAACCGCAGATGAGAAGACTCCACGATATCGCGCCCGCACCCCCGTACGACCGCCGGTTTCGCGGACTCTCTGCGGCTGAGGCGACTACAAACTCGCGATCCCCTGACCCGCCGCCCGGCTCGGTGCCACAGTTGATGCAGCACGGCAGAAACCGCCCGTCGATACCCCCGACGAGGACCCGGTGCGCGCGGCCTGGACCGAGGAGCGGCTCGACCTTGTTCAGTCGCTCATCGCCTTGTGCGACAAGGGAATCGCCGACGTTGCCGTGCCCGCCGACGGGCAGAACGGCGACCGGTTTGCGGTCACGGACGCTGGCCGGTCCTTCCTGGCCCAGCAGTAGGCCCGCCGCACCGCTCTGCTGTTCCTGAACTGGTCACACTGGCGCCGCTGCCGACAGTTCCAGGCCCGGCACAGCCACTGCAAACAACGCGGCCACGCACCACCCGAAACTGCCCGCCCTCACAGCAAAGACCGTTGCGGTACTACGCGGGCTCAGCGCGTGTCGCCCGGGCGCACCAGCCCCGCCTCGTACGCGAAGACCACGGCCTGCGCCCGGTCCCGCAGGTCCAGCTTGGCCAGCACCCGCCCGAGGTGCGTCTTCACGGTCTGCTCGGCCACCACCAGGCTCCCGGCGATCTCCTGGTTCGACAGGCCCCGGGCGACCAGCTCCAGCACCTCCGTCTCACGGGGCGTCAGCCCGTTCAGCCGCAGCGCCGGGTCCTTCCGCGGCGCCGGCCGCCGCTGCACGAAGTCCGCGATGAGCCGCCGCGTCACCGACGGCGCCAGCAGCGCCTCGCCCCCCGCCACGACCCGCACCGCCGAGATCAGGTCGGCGGGCGGCGCGTCCTTCAGGAGGAACCCGGACGCCCCGGCCCTCAGGGCCTCGTACACGTAGTCGTCGATGTCGAAGGTGGTCAGCATCAGCACCTTCGGGCGGTGCACCACCCCGGGCGGCGGATCGAGGATCTCCCGGGCCGCGCCCAGGCCGTCCAGCTCCGGCATCCGCACGTCCATCAGCACCACGTCGGGCCGCGTGGCACGGGCCGCCTCGATGCCCTGGCGCCCGTCCGCGGCCTCGCCCACCACGTCGATGTCGGACTGCGCGGACAGCAGGGCGGCGAACCCGGCCCGCACCATGGCCTGGTCATCGACGATGATCACTCGGATGGTCAACTGGCTTCCTCGGGGGGCGCGTCAAGGGGCAGGCGGGCGGCGACCCGGAAGCCGCCGTCGGGCAGCGGACCGGTGTCCAGCGTCCCGCCCGTCAACCGTACGCGCTCCCGCATCCCCACCAGCCCGTGCCCCGTCCCGCCCGAGCCCTCCACCACCGAAGGACCGTCCTCCGACGGCCCGTTGGCGACGACGACGAGCACCTCCCGGGCATCGTGCACCACCGACACCCGGGTCCGCGCCCCCGGAGCGTGCCGCACCACGTTCGCGAGGGCCTCCTGCACGATCCGGTACGCCGACAGGTCCACGGCCGGCGGCGCCGCACGCTCCGCCCCGGCCGCAAGCGACAGCTCCACCGGCTGCCCGGCCCGTACCGTCGCCTCCACCAGCTGCCGGATCCGGCCGATCCCCGGCTGCGGGGCCCGCTCCCCGTCCGCCCGGCCGCCTTCCGCCCCGTCGCTGCGCAGCACCGACAGCAGCCGCCGCATCTCGCCCAGCGACTCGCGCGCACCGGCCGCGATCGCCGCGAACTCCTCCCGCACCGGCTCCTCCATGCCCGGCAGCCGGTACGGCGCCGACTCCGCCTGCACCGTGATCACCGACATGTGGTGCGCCACCACGTCGTGCAGCTCGCGGGCGATCCGCGCCCGCTCCTCCAGCAGCGTCCGCCGCGCCCGCTCCGCCTCGCTGATGCTCTCCTGCTCGGCGATCCGCCGCTGGGCGTCGCCGAGCCCGCGCAGCACCCCGGCCAGCGCGAGCAGGCACCCGGCCAACACGAAGAGCAGGGCGCTGGTGTCGGAGGCCCCGGCCGGCTCCAGGAAGCCCAGTACGACGCCGACGGCCCCGGTCGCCAGCCAGACACCGACCGTGGTCCGCGCCGGCTCGCGCAGCCCCGCGAACACCATCAGCGCCAGGTAGCCGACGACGGTCATCGGCGGCCACGGCCAGGCGTGCCCCGCGACCCGGTCGGCGCCGGTCAGGACCAGCGCCCCGACCGTGTCGGCGCCCAGGACCAGCGCCCACGCGGGCAGCGGCCGGGACACGGCCAGCAGCAGCGGCACCGTCTGGGCCACACCGAGCGCGCCCGCCCAGCCGCCGTCCAGCCCGTAGTCGCCGGCGAGCACCGTGATGGTCACCGGCAGCAGCGCCGCGACGAACACGGCGGCGACCGCGTACGGCAGCATCCGCTGCCACGCCTTCGGGGCCTGCGCGAACAGCGGCTCGCCGGGGCGGGCCGGGGAGCGCAGCACCGCCGCGAACCGGCCCGGCCCGCGCGCCGGACGCCGGCTCGGCCCGGAGCCCGCCGCGGTCGCGGGCCGGGGCAGGCGGCGGGAGGAACGGGGGGTGATGCGTGGCTCGTCGTCGCGATCGCTCATGGTCCGAACAGCCTATGCGCCGCCGCCCGCACCTCCCTATGCGTCACACCAGCCTCTGAGGACACGCCAGTTGTCCGAAACACCACCCGTTGAATGCGCCGGGCCGGGAGACTGACACCATGAAGGAATCGAACAAGGTGACGGCCTCCGTCACTCTCGGACTGCTCGCCGCGTGGGCCCTGCACGACGCCGAAGAGGTCGCGGCGATGGGCCGCTGGTCCCGGGAGCACGTCCCCGTCCTGCGCGAGCGCCGGCCCGGCCTGCTGCCCGACCGCGTGTGGGACCGCCTCGGCTCCGTCGACGGCCGCGAGTTCGCGGCGGCGGTCGGCCTCATGGCCCTCGTCGTCGGCGCGGCAGCGGCCGACGGCCACCGCACCGGCGGCCGGTCCGCCTTCTACCAGGCGTCGCTGACCGGCTTCGGCCTGCACGGCCTCGTCCACCTGGGGCAGGCCGCCGCCGTCCGCGGCTACACGCCGGGCGTGGCCACCTCGCCGCTGATCGTCATCCCGTTCAGCCTGTGGGCCCGCGGCCGGCTGCGGCGCGCCGGCGTACTGCGGCCCACCCGGCCCCGGGACGCGCTGCAGGGCCTCGCGCTGGCCGGCGCCGCCGCCGCGGGCGCGAACCTCGCGGGCCGGCACCTGATGCGCAGGCTCCGCAGCACCCGCTGAGCCGTCGCACCGCCGGCCGGTCCGGTGCCCGCCGCTCGTTCCCCGCGCCGGGGCACGCTCGTTGACCCGGCATGGAGCAGTTGCCGACCACCGCGGCGCCGGGCGTCGGGGAGCTGGCCGACGCGCGGCCGATGCCGCGTGCCACCTCTGCGACGCCGTCGCGCCCCGGAGCGGCTCGGGCCCCGGCGGGCGGAGCCGTACGGCGGCCGGGGACGCCGCCGAGGCCATCGAGACGACCGTTCACGCGCCGGCGCACGTCCACCCGCGCGCCGAGGTCATCCTGGCGCCCGTCCTCGCCGTCCTCGCCGCCCTCGCCGACCTGCGCCGCCGGCTCGCCCTGCCGCCCGCCGACCCGCTGACGGCCGGGCAGGCCCCGGCCGCGCCCCGCTCGGTCGGCAACCCGCGGCGGACCCGGTGGGTCCGGGTGGTCACCCCGACGCCGCCCCGGCAGCCGCCTGTCGGTACAACGCCCTGACCTCCGCGCCGAAGTACGGGCTGTAGGAGGTGTCGGCGGTGTCCCCGCCGGTCTTCCAACCGCCGATCACACCGACCACGTCGCCGGTCTCGGTCCGCTTGTCGAAGCGCGTCAGGAACGGGCCGCCGCTGGTCCCGCCCGGGTAGCCGGTGCAGTCGATCCGCAGGAACGATCCGGGGATCGCCGGATCGGGGCTGGTGAACCGCGTCGTGCGGTTGACGCACAGCCGCGGGCGCGCGGCGGACGCCGGATAGCCGATCAGCGTCACCTGCGGGTGGGCGAACGGGCCGCCGGTGACCAGGCGGTTGCCGCCGACGACGTCCTCCACCGAGAAGCCGTCCGCGTCCGGCCCGACCTGCGCGAACGCCACGTCCAGGGTGGCCGCCAGGTCGGCGCCCCTGCTCCGGTAGCGCGGGTCGATCCACACCTTCGACCGGCCCTGCGTGTCACGGAGCACCGGGAACATGCCGTACGGCTGCGGGTTCGCGGCCGTGTACCGGGGGACGAAGGCCACCTGGCGGGCGTCGGTGCCGAGCAGGCAGTGGGCGGCGCTGAGCACCAGGTTCCGGCCGGGGGAGGAGACGACGCTCGCCGTGCAGAAGTAGGCGCCGCCGCCCTTCATGACGAACATCCGGCCGACGGAGGGGATCCCGTCGAAGTCCTTGCCCGTGCCCGGTTCGGCCGCCGCGGCGGCCGCGGCCGGCCCGGCGGGGTTGACGGGGGCCGCCGACGCCATCCGGTCGGCCGTCCAGAACCGTTCCGCCTCCTCGGCGGACCAGCGGCCGGTCGCGGCCGGCCGGCCGCCGCCGGCCTCCGCCACGGTCGTCGGGCCGCCGGGCAGCAGCAGGGCGGCCACCAGTGCCACCACCGTCAGGGTTCGTCGCATGCAGGACTCCTCGGTGCTCCTCGTTCAGACGGCCTGGGGGAAGCGGAACAGCCGGCCGGGGTCGCGGGCGCGCCGCACCGCCTCCAGCCGGGCGAGGTTCGGCCCGTAGTAGGCCGCGCGCCAGTCGCGCAGCCCCGGGTCGGGGTAGTTCTGGTACGCGCGCCCGCTCGCCCACGGGCGCAGGTCCTGCCAGAGGCGGTCGAGCCACGCCAGGTGGCGGGCCGTCTCGGCCGGGGCGGCGGTGGCGGGCCAGTAGGCGAGGTACTGGGTGAGGAAGGCGCTGCCGCGGTGCACGAACGCGGTGTCGGCGGGCGCCGGCCGGTTCAGGGCGCCGCCGCACTCGCCGGTGAACTGCACGACGCCGGTGCCGCCGGCCGGGACCCGGTCCCCGTACGACCGCACGGCGGCGAGCACGGTGTCGACGCCGGCGGCGGGCAGCCCCGCCGCGGTCCAGAAGTCGGAGCGGGCCCCGTACGACTCGCGGGCGACCCGGCCCGCGGGCGAGCGCCCCGGCAGCCTGCCCGGCAGCCGGCACTGCTCGGCGGTGTCCTGCCCGCAGCCGGACATCTCCCGCAGGGTGTCCCCGTAGCCGCGTACGGACGTCCGGACGTCCTGCGGGGGGCGGCCGACCAGGGCGGCGAGCCGGTCCAGTTGGCGGTCCAGCTCGGCGGGCCCGTCGAGGCACAGGACGCGGACGGCCGGGGGCGCGGGCGGGCCGCCGTCGAGGAGGAACTCGATGCGGCTCCAGAACGGTTCGGGCAGGGCCGGCAGCCAGCGCTGCCAGCCGTGCAGCAGTGCCGCGCTGTCGCCGCCCGCCCAGCGGAGGTCGGCGAGGGCGCAGTCGGGGGCCGGGTGGGGTGCGAAGCGGAATTCGGTGACGACGGCGAAGTTGCCGCCCCCGCCGCCGCGCAGGGCCCAGAACAGGTCGGGGTCGGCGGTGTCGTCGACGTCGCGGACGCGGCCGTCCGCGGTGACGGCGGTGGCGCCGGTGAGGCGGTCGCAGGTGGCCCCGTACGCGCGGGAGGAGGGCCCGAGGCCGCCGCCGAGGGTGAGCCCGGCGATGCCGACGGTCGGGCACAGCCCGGTGGGGATGCCGAGGCCGCGCGCGGCCAGGGTGCGGTGGACGTCGCCGATGCGGGCGCCGGCCCCGACGCGGACGGCCGTCCCCTCGACGGCGGTCCGGTCGAGGGCGCCGAGGTCGACGACGAGCCCGCCGGCCGCGGTCGACCAGCCGGCGTAGCTGTGGCCGCCGCCGCGGGGGACGACGGGGACGCGGGAGCGGCGGGCGAAGTCCAGGCAGGCGGCGACGTCGCCCGCGTGCGCCGGGTACGCGACCGCGGCCGGGGCGATGCCGTCGTAGCGCGGCTGGAAGAGCTGCCGGGCCTCGGTGTAGGCCGGGTCGTCCGGGAGGACCACGCGCCCGTCGAGCCCGCGGGCGAGGGCCGCGCAGTCCGGGCCGCGGGAGGAGGCGGGCGCCGCCGGCCGGCCCGCGCCGACGGCCGCGAGGACCGCGGCGGGCGCGCTGCCGAGGAGCCGGCGTCGGCGGAGGGTCATTCCTCCTTCCTGCCATCGCCCGCGCCGATCCCGGCGCAGGCGGCCCCGGGCCCGCCGCACAGCCCCCCGAACGGCCCACGCGCCGCCGGGCGGGGCCCAGGCGTCCGTCGGGCGGATCAGGGCCGGACGCCGCGGGCCCGGCTTTGATCCGCCGGCCGGGCGCTACGCCGCGGGGGAGGCCTTGCGGGCCAGGAGGAAGCCCTGCGGGCAGTCCTCGCCGGCCCCGGGCTGCCGGACGAGCCGGGCCGACTCCGCGAGCCCGGCACCGGTCAGCAGCTCGGCGACCCGGTCCGGCTGCATCCGGTGGACGGTCAGGTCGACGGGGTGCCCGTAGGCGCGGTCGAGGCGCACCCGGCCCTCGCCGGCATCGAAGGCGATCAGCAGGTGCCCGCCGGGCGCCAAGACGCGGGCGAACTCCGCGAAGAGCGGGGGGAGTTCCTCCGGCGGGGTGTGCACGGTGGAGTTCCAGGCCACGGCCCCGCCGAGGGAGCCGTCCGCCGTGTCCAGGGCGCCCATGGCGCCCACCTCGAAGCGCAGCCCCGGATGGCTGCGCCGGGCCACCGCCACCATGGCGGGCGAGAGGTCCACGCCGAACGCCCGTACGCCGAGCCGGTTCAGGTGCGCCGTGATGCGGCCCGGCCCGCAGCCGAGGTCCGCGACCGCCGGGCCCGCCGCGCCCCGCGGAGCGCCGGCCCGTACCGACTCGGCGAACGCCGCGAGCAGGGCCCGGTCGAGCGGTCTGCCGTCCAGGGCCGTCCCGAGCAGCCGGGCGCAGTCGACGGCGACGGCGTCGTAGGACGCCCGTACGGAGCTCAGGTACGCGGTCTCGCTCATGCCCCCGGAGACTAGCCCGCCCGGCCTGCCCGCTCACCCCTCCCGAGGGGGTTGTCCAGGGTGGTCCACCGGTCGCCGGGGACTTCCGGGCTCAGCCGCATCAGGGTGAGGGCCTTCGCGGGCAGGGGTTCGGCCAGCAGCGCCGCCGTGTCGTCCGTGGCGGGCAGGTCCGGTGCCGCCGCTGCCAGGGCCCGGCCGAGGGCCTCGGCCGAGCCTGCGGTCGCGGCCAGGGCGCCCGCGACGAGGGAGCCGAACAGCTTCCGGCGCAGCACCGCCGTGTCGTCGGTGACCAGCCGGCCCGCGACCGGCGGCGCCGCGAGCCCGTGCCGGGCGAGCCGGGCCGGGCTGATCCGCACGTCGGCGAGGTCCCGGTAGACCAGCCGCAGCGGCTCCCCGCCCGGGGAGAGGACGACGAGCAGGTTCTGGCCGTGGGCCTCCAGGGCCACGCCCAGCTCCAGCACCCGCAGGCAGACCGGCAGCGCGAGGCGGGCGAAGCGGGCCTGCCAGTCCGCCGATCGGGCGAACGGGGCGAGCGCCAGCGCCGCGACCGGCACGACCTGCTCGCCGGCCCCGGCGTCCGCGTACGCCTCCGGGGGCTCGCGCAGCACCGCGGCCAGGTCCGGGCCGTGGGCGGTGGCCGCGGCGAGCGTACGGGTGAAGTGCAGCCGGCCGTCCAGCCGGGCGGCGAGTTCCTGGGCGAACGCGGACACCGCGGCGGCCGTCTCCACCGAGTAGCGCGAGATGTCCCGGACGGACGAGGTGAGCCGGGTGCTCAGCGCGGTCTTGACGTGCGGCCCGCCGCCGACGGGACTCAGGGTGCGCAGGGACATCAGCGGGTGCGCCGCCCCGCCGGGGAGCGGGCCGTGGTCCGCCTGCTTCAGGACGTGTTCGGCCTGCCACGGGTGCACGGGCAGCAGGATCCGGCCGCCCTGGCGCAACTCCGCCGGCCAGTCGCCCGTGACCAGGCATTCCGCGGCAGGCACGGACACCGCGGCGAGTTCGACCACCGGCCGGTGCTCGGGCGCGTACGCCAGCTGCTCGGCCACCGTGAAACCGGGACGCGAGCGGCAGTTGGGGTGGTAGGGGTGGCCGTCGACGATCCGCTGCTCCCATTCCCAGGCGGCCGCCGGAGCCTCCTCGGCCCCTGCGGGCTGCCCGGCCAGGGACAGCGCCAGCGAGGCGGTGCTGTCGTCCAGCTCCGCGGCGAACGCCTCGCCGTGCGGCACGCCCAGCGCCCTCACGAGCCGTCCCGCCTGCCAGAACACCGACCCGTCGAGGCGGAGCCCGGTGACGTGCGGCGCGGTGGCGTACGGGTCGGCCGGCGGCCCCTCCAGGCGCCGGCCGTCGGCCAGCAGCAGGGCCGTGCCCCCGGGGCCCCGCTCGCGGCGCACCACCCACGGCAGCGGCTCGAACGCCAGTGCCCGCCAGAGCCGGGTCAGCACGGCGGCGCGGGCGCCGCGGAGCGCCGCCCCGTACGCGCCGAGCAGCGCAGGGCGCACCTCGGCCAGTTCGGCGGAGACGGCCTCCTCGGCCGGGGAGGCGGGGGGGTTCATGCTGGGGTACGGCACCCTGTTCCTCTCACGGGGACGTTGTGGTGATCACGTCATCATCGCGGATACTGAAGATCACGGCCGGGGACCCGCGCAGCGGACCCCCGGCACACAGGATGGACCCGAATGGAATCCGTGGACCTCAACGCCGCAGCCGACGAACTCTCCGCCGCACCCCTGCTGAACTGCCTGCTCAGGGAGGCGGCCGACCCCGAGGGCGGAGGCGTCCACCGGCTGCGCGCCACCGGGCGGCGGCTGCGGGTCTCCGGCGGCCGCCGCCCCGCGCGGCCCGAGCTGCGCACCCGGGACGGATGGCGGGCCCTCACCCACAGCGAGCTGGTGAAGCTCACCGCCGACGAGCTGTACCGGTACACGGGCGTCCCCAACGACGAGCTGCCCGTCGAGATCGCCGACAGCCGCGCCGCCGTGGCCGCGCTGCTCGCCGCCCGCCGGGCCGCCGATCCGCCGCAGGACGCGTACGTCCGCTCGGAGCAGGCCCTCGTCATGGGCCACCCCCACCACCCGGCCCCGAAGGCCCGCGGCGGGGCGCCCGCGGCGCGCTGGCTCCCGTACGCGCCGGAGGCGCACGGCCGCTTCCCGCTGGTCTTCCTCGGGCTGCGAGAGGACCAGGCCGCCGAGGAGGGCGGGGCGGCCGCGGCCGGCGCGGTCGACGCGCTGGCCGGCCTGCTGGACGGGCCGCGCCCGCCCGCCGGCTACCGGCTGCTGCCCGCGCATCCGTGGCAGCTGGAGCTGGTGTCGGGGTCGCCGGCGGTGCGCGCCGCATTCGCCGACGGGCGGCTGCTGCGGCTGGGCGAGAGCCGCCTGCCGGCCTGGCCGACCGCATCGATCCGCACCCTGTACGTGCCCGGCGGCGGGCCCGGCGGCGACCTGTTCGTGAAGTTCAGCCTCGACGTGCGGATCACCAACGACGTCCGCCGGCTGTGGCGGCACGACCTGCTGAAACTGCGCCGTACGGACACGGCCGCCCGGGCCGGCTTCGAGGCGCTGCGCCGGGCGGGCTCCCCGGCGGCCTGGCTGTCCGACCGCGGCTACCGCACGGCCTCGTTCGCCTTCGAGGAGCTGGCGGTACTGGTCCGCGACGGGCTGCGGGAGCACCTGGTGCCGGGCGGCGCGCCGGTGCTGGCGGCGGCACTCGCCGAGGGCTTCGAGGGCAGCCCGCTGGCCTCCGCGGCGGATCCCGAGGCCTGGTGGCGGGCGTATCTGCGCCATGTCGTGCCGCCGGCGCTGGAGCTGTTCGACCGGCACGGCGTCGTCCTGGAGGCGCACGCGCAGAACACGGTGGTCGCTTTCGACGCGCGGGGCATGCCCGTCCAGGCGCTGTTCCGCGACGCGGAGGGCGTGAAGCTGCCGGGGGAGGGGGAGCGCGCGGCCGCCTGGCAGCGGCTGGTGTACTGCCTGGTCGTCAACCACCTGGGCGGGGTGGGCGCCGCGCTCGCCGAGGCGCACCCCCGGGCCGCCGGGGCGGTCTGGCCGGCGGTGCGCGAGGAGTTCCGGCGGTATGCGGCCGAGCGGGGCCTGCCGGAGGCGGCGGAGCTGCCCGAGGCGCCGTCCCTGCCGGCGAAGACGAACCTGCTGCTGCGGTGGACGCGCGCCGACGGCGCGGACGCCCGCTACATCCCGCTGTCGAACCCGCTGCTGGCGGATGAGTCGGAGTAGGGCGGCGGGATCCGGCCAAGGTGGTGGGCGGGCCCCCTCCTGTCTCACGGAGAGGTATAGACCAATGCTACGTTGGTGGGGACCGCGCAATCCTTGACCCACCGTCAGAGGAGAAGCCATGTCCTCGTCCCCGCGGGACGGCGGCCCGGCCGCCGTGCCCAAGTACCAGCGCATCGCCGCAGCGCTGCGGCAGGAACTCCAGGACGCCGTCCACGGCCCCGGAGGCAGACTCCCCTCCGAGCGCACCCTCGCCGCCCGGTACCGCGTCAACCGGCAGACCGTCCGCGCCGCGCTCCAGCAGCTGCGCGAGGACGGCCTGATCGTCACCGAGCGCCGCGGCACCCGCCCGGCCGCCCCGGCCGCAGCCCCCGCCCCGCCCGCCGAGGCCCCGGCCCCCGCCGGGACAGGGGCCGCCCCCGGCGCGGCGCCGGGCGCCGCACCCGGCGCCGTACTGGTGCAGAGCTGGCTCGCCCGCGTCACCGTCCCGCCCTCCCCCGCCGCGCTGCTCGGCATGCGCGGCGGCGACCGCACCCTGGTCCACCACCGCCGCGAGCGCGGCCCCGCCGGGCAGACCCTCCAGCACGCCGTCACCTACGTCTGCCCCCGCGCTGTCGCCGAGGCGCCCGAGCTGGCCGCCTACCGCCGTGCCGAGGCCGTACGGGACGAGGACCCCGGCCCCCTCGACCGCTGGCTCGACCGCGCCGCCCGGGAGGGGCGCGTCGCCGAGACCATCACCATGACCCTCGGCAGCCGGCCCGCAGCCGCGGCCGCCGGAGGCCTGTCCGTGCGCCGCACCCTCCACGACGACACCGGCCGGCTCCTCGCCGTGACCGACCTGTCGTTTCCCACCTGGGACCGGCTGACCTTCCACCGCGACCGCGCGGTCGGCGGATTCCGGGTCAGCTGACCCACCGGCCCGCCGGCCGCCGCCACCAAAGGGCCGCCGCAGCGCACGGGAGTGCCCCGCCATCCGCCGGATCCCCCGCTCCCGCCCCCCCCACGCCCGCCCCGCAACCCCGCATGCCGGCGCGCCCCGTCCGCCGGCACGCCGCATCCGCTCCCGGCCCCGCGCCCGAACGCGCGCGTGTACAACCCGGCCACGCAAACCGGCAAATCTTGACGTACCCCAGGTGAAGCGACAAGCATCGGGTCGAAAGTCAAGGTCACGCGCCGCAAGCCGACAAGCCCAAGGAGCGAAACCCCCATGCGAGCCCCTGCCCACACGCCCGCCGCCGAAACCGCCGCAGTGCCCCGCCCCCGCCCCGCCTCCGCGGCGCCGGGAATCGCGGACCTGCCGCGGATCGAGGAGCCCAGGGAGGTGGCACCGGCCGACGCACGCGAGCTGTCCCGGGTCTTCTTCAGGCGGCTCCAAGAGCTCGAAGAGGGCACGCCGGAGCGCCGGTACGTCCGCAACACGCTCATCGAGATGAACGCCTCCCTCGTCCAGTACGCCGTACGCCGCTTCCGCGGCCGGGCCGACGGGGACGACATCGAGGACCTCGTCCAGGTCGGCACCATCGGACTCATCAAGGCGATCGACCGCTACGACCCCTCCCGCGAGACCGAGTTCGCCACCCTCGCGATGCCGTACATCACCGGCGAGATCAAGCGGCACTTCCGCGACACCACCTGGGCCGTCCGCGTCCCGCGCCGCCTCCAGGAGCTGCGCATCGACATCGCCAGGGCGAAGGAGGAGCTGACCGGCTCCCTCGACCGCTCGCCCACCGTCGCCGACATCGCCGCGCACCTCGACCTCGCGGAGGAGGAGGTCGTCGAGGGCCTCTTCGCCGCCAACGGCCACACCAGCGGCTCCCTCGACGCCCCGCAGCCCGCCTTCGGCGAATCCGGCGGCGACCCCGCCGAGGGCCAGACCCTCGCGGACGTCATCGGCGCCGAGGAGCCCGCCCTGGAGCGCGTCGAGGACCTCCAATCCCTCGCGCCCCTGCTGGAACGGCTCACCGCGCGCGAGCGCCGCATGCTCCAGCTCCGCTTCGGCGACGAGCTGACCCAGGCGCAGATCGGCGCCGCCCTCGGCATCTCCCAGATGCAGGTGTCCCGGCTGCTGACGCGCGTCCTCGCACACCTGCGGGCCTCCATGCTGGCCGACCCCGCCGAGGACGGCGCCGCCCGCGGGTGACACCGCCCCGGGGCGCCGTCCGGGATGTGGCCGGGATCACAGGCCGCCGAGAGTGTTGGTGATCTTCACCACTTCTCGGGCCGCGCGTCCGCGTGAGGTGGGTCACCAGGCCGTTTGCCCCGGTTCGAACCGGGAAGCGGGGATCCCGGAGCGCACCCCTCCGCCGGCCGCGGCACGGCCGGCGGCAGGGGGCGGGCGGATCCCGCACCGCTCCACGGCCCGCCCCCGCACCACCCCCGCGCCGGCACGGGCCGTACCCGTACGACCCGCGAGGTGCATGTGTCCACGCTCCAGGCCGAACACGTCTACAAGGTGTTCGGAAGACGACCCGGCGCGGCGGTCCGCGCGCTCCGAGGCGGCGCGAGCCGCGAGGAGCTGCGCGCCGACGGAGTGACGGCCGCCGTGATCGACGCCTCGTTCCGCGTCGAACCCGGCGAGATCTTCGTCATCATGGGTCTGTCGGGATCGGGCAAGTCCACCCTGCTGCGCATGCTCAACGGGCTGCTCGAACCCACCGAGGGGCGCATCCTCTTCGACGGCCGCGACCTCACCGCGCTCTCCCGCCGGGAGCTGCGCCACGTCCGCTCCGCGAAGATCAGCATGGTCTTCCAGCACTTCGCGCTGTTCCCGCACCGCAGCGTCCTGGAGAACGCCGCCTACGGCCTGGAGGTCCAGGGCGCCGACCGCGCCGACCGCGAGCGCCGTGCCGCCGAAGCCCTGGAACTGTGCGGGCTCTCCGGCTGGCAGGACTCCTGGCCCGACGAGCTGTCCGGCGGCATGCAGCAGCGCGTCGGCCTCGCCCGCGCCCTCGCCACCGACGCGGACCTGCTCCTGATGGACGAGTCCTTCAGCGCCCTCGACCCGCTGATCCGCCGCGACATGCAGGACCAGCTGCTCGAACTCCAGAAGACCCTCGGCAAGACCATCGTGTTCATCACCCACGACCTCAACGAGGCCATGCGCCTCGGCGACGGCATCGCCGTCATGCGCGACGGCCGCATCGTCCAGCAGGGCACCGCGGAGGACATCCTCACCCGCCCCGCCGACGACTACGTCGCCTCGTTCGTCCAGGACGTCGACCGCTCCCGCGTGCTGACCGCCGACGCCGTCATGACCGGCCCCGACGCCGGCACCGGCTGCTCCTGCGGCTGCCCGACCGTCACCGCCGACACCCCGCTCGCCGACCTGTGCGCCGTCAGCGCCCGCGTACCGCACCCGGTCGCCGTGACCGGTTCCGACGGCGCCGTCATCGGCACCGTCGCCCAGGACCGGCTCGTCGCCTTCATCGGCGACGAGCACAGGGACCCCGTCCGCTGCGCAGAGGCGGCCGCCTGATGCCCCGACTGAACCCCGGCGCCTGGGCCGACTCCGCCGTCGACTTCCTCCAGCAGCACCTGTCCTGGCTCTTCGACGCCGTCAGCGCACTCGTCACGGGCCTCTACGACGGCCTCCACACCGTGCTGTCCGCCCCGGCCCCCCTGCTGCTCGCCGGCCTCCTCGCCGTCGCCGCCTGGTGGCTGCGCGGCCTGCTCGCCGCCGTGCTCTCCTTCGCCGGCCTCGCCCTCGTCGACTCCGTCGGCCTGTGGGGCGACGCCATGGCCACCCTGTCCCTGGTCCTCGTCGCCACGCTGGCCACCCTCGTGATCGCCGTCCCGATCGGCATCCAGGCGGCCCGCTCGCCGCGGCTCGGCGCCGCCCTGCGGCCCGTCCTGGACTTCATGCAGACCATGCCCGCGATGGTGTACCTGATCCCCGGCGTCGTCTTCTTCGGCGTCGGCGTGGTCCCCGGCATCATCGCCACCATCGTGTTCGCGCTGCCGCCCGGCGTCCGCATGACCGAGCTCGGCATCCGCCAGGTCGACCCCGAACTCGTCGAAGCCGCCGACGCCTTCGGCACGACCCCCCGCAACACGCTCCTGCGGGTCCAGCTGCCGCTCGCCCTGCCCACCGTCATGGCGGGCGTCAACCAGGTCATCATGCTCGGCCTGTCCATGGTGGTCATCGCCGGCATGGTCGGCGGCGGCGGCCTCGGCGGCGCCGTCTACAAGGCCATCGGCAACGTCGACATCGGCCTCGGCTTCGAAGCCGGGCTGGCCATCGTCATCCTCGCCATGTACCTGGACCGGATGACCGCCGCCCTCGGCCGCCAGGTCTCCCCGACCGGCCGCCGCAGCCTCGCCCGCGCCCGCTCCGCGGCGACCGGTGCCGCCCGCCTGTGGCAGCACCGACCCCAGCCCGCGTACGCGGTCACCGCCGCGGCCGTACTGGCCCTCCTCGCCGGCACACTGCACACCTTCGGCGGAGCCTCGACCGGCCCCGCGGCCGCCGACGGCCCCGGCAAGGGCCGCACCCTCACCATCGGCTACATCCCGTGGGACGAGGGAATCGCCTCCACCTACCTGTGGAAGGAGCTGCTGGAGCGCCGCGGCTACCGCGTCGAGGCCCGACAGCTGGAGCTCGGCGCGCTGTTCACCGGCCTCGCCGGCGGCCGCGTCGACTTCCAGACGGACGCCTGGCTGCCCGTGACGCAGGCCTCGTACTGGGAGAAGTACGGGAACCGGATCGACGACCTCGGCGCCTGGTACGGGCCGACCTCCATCGAGCTGACCGTCCCCTCCTACGTGAAGGACGTCCGCTCCCTCGCCGACCTCAAGGGCAAGGGCGACCGGTTCAAGGGCCGCATCATCGGCATCGAGCCCAGCGCCGGCGCGATGGGCCTCCTCAAGGACCGGGTCCTGAAGGAGTACGGCCTGGAGGGCGAGTACGAGGTCGTCGACGGCTCCACGCCCGGCATGCTCGCCGAACTCCAGCGCGCCCAGGCCAAACGGGAGCCCGTCGTCGTCACCCTGTGGTCCCCGCACTGGGCGTACGCCTCCTACGACCTGCACAAGCTGGACGACCCCCGCAACGCCTGGGGGCAGGGCGACGGCATCCACACCCTCGCCCGGAAGGGCCTCGCGGATGACGAGCCCGAAGTGGCGGCCTGGCTGCGCTCGTTCAAGCTGGACGAGGAGCAGCTGACCGGCCTGGAGGCGAAGATCCAGGCGGGCGGCAAGGGCAAGGAGCAGGAGGCGGTCCGCGCCTGGCTCGCCGAGCACCCGGAGGTCGCCGAGGCGGCGACCGGGACCGCCTGACGCCGCCCCGCCCGCCGACCCCGCGCCGACCCCGCGCCGCCCCGCGACGCCCCGCGCCGCCCGCGCCCCCGCCGCCCGCCGACGGGGGCGCGGGCGCGTCCCGGGGCGCCGCCGACGCGGCCCGCACGAAAGCCCCGGGTGCGGCGACCGCCACGCGGGCCGCGGCGTCGCGGGCCGCGGTCGCGGCGCATGCGTCGGGGCTGGCGGGCGCGGGCGCGGCGCGGGGACCCGCCCGTGCACGGCGGGCCGGTCCGTGGCACAGTGCCAGCACGACGTCCGCCGGGACCAGGAGCCGCCATGCCCGATCCGCACCCCGTGCCGCCGCTCGCGGCGGTCCCGGAGCGCGCCCCGGAGCGCGCCCCGGAGGGCGGGACCGAGCCGGGCCCGCTGCCGGGCTGCCCCGTGTGCGCACACCTGCCGGAACGCATCTCCTGGCGGCAGCAGCCCGGCCGCCCCGTGGTGCTCGCCTTCGAACCGTGCGGCCACCGGCACACTTCACCGGCCGCGCCCGTCCTGGCCGTCACGCCGCCCCGGCCGCCGGCACCGCGCCGCCCCTGACGCCGCCCGGCGGCGGCCGGCGTGCCGCAGACCGGTGCGGTGATCACCGCCAGCCCGTCCTGGAACTCCACCGCCTCGACGCCTTCTCCCTCTGGCCCGCCGCCTTCCCCGAGGAGCCGTACGTCCTCCTGCCGCTCGGCGCGGACCTGGCGCCCGCGGAGGTCGGCGCCGTGGTGGCCTGCCTGGCCGAGGCCCGTGCGGAGGCCTCCGAAGCCGGTGAGGAACCCCCCGCCGGAACGGGAGCGGCCCCGGCCCCGGACCGGGACCCGGCCGGAGCGTTCCTCCGGCGCCTGCTCGCCTCCGGCGAGGACCTCCACCTCGCCGGAGGGGTCCGGATCACCGACACCGCGACCGGCGCAGTGGTCGACCCGAGCTGCTGCCACGGCCTCCAGGAATGGGGAGCCTGGCGGGAGTTCGCCGCCGGTTCCGACTCCTGCTCCGGCTGGTTCGGCCACTCCCCGACCCCGGAAGCCCGCCTCGTCGGCCACACCGTCCGCCTCACCGCCGACACCGATTCCGCGGCGAGCGCCGTCATCGAGCTGCTCCTGCCCGATCTGCACCGCCTGCTCGACGGCGTCGAGCACCGGCTGCGCGCCTTCCTCGCAGTCGTGCGGGACTGGGCGGCCCGCGAAGTCCCCGCCCACGCGGCCCCGCTGTACGCCGCCCCGGCCGCGGCCCTCGCGCCGCCGCGTCCGGAAAACGCTTGGTCAGCGGGGGTGCGGCGGCGGTAGCGTCCGGGATCCCGGCAGGCCGCCACGGGGCGGCCGCCCCGTACGGAAAGAGCGGCTCCATGACCGAGCGGCAGGCCACCACGACCCTCTGGCGCCCCACCGGCCCCGAGGAGCTGGAGCTGGTCCGCGCGCTCGACTGGCGCGGCTGGCCGCCCCGGCTGCCGGACCAGCCGATCTTCTACCCCGTGCTCAACGAGGAGTACGCGGTGCGGATCGCCCGCGACTGGAACGTGCCGCACTCCGGCGCCGGCTTCGTGACCCGCTTCGAGGTCGACTCCGCCTTCCTGAGCCGGTACCCCGTCCGCCAGGCCGGCGGCCGCACCATTCTGGAGCTGTGGGTCCCGGCCGAGGAGCTGGAGGAGTTCAACGCGCACATCGTGGGGCGCATCGAGGTGGTTCACGCGTTCGCGTGACCGGCGGGATTCGGCAGCGTGCATGCACAAAGCTGCGTGGATGCTGGCAACTTCGAGCATCTTCCTTCAAGTGATCTCACTCGGCCGCTATGTTGCCAGGTGCATGCCACATCGGTGTGTCCGTCGTACGGACCGCACGAGGAGCTGCCCGATGACAGTGATCAGCGTCCGCACCACTCCGCGCAGGCGACGGCGCAGCCCCCGGGCCGCGCTGCTCGCCGGACTCCTCGCCGCGGCGGGCCTCGCCGGCGCCGGACCGGTCGCCGGCCAGGCCGCCGCCGCAGCCGCCGCCCCGGCCCCCGCCCCGGCCCCCGCCACGGCCGGCCACGCCACCGGCATCACCCGCTCCGGCAACACCTTCACCGTGACCTCCTCCAGCGGCGCGAAGGCCCGGGTGGTCGTGGCCCGCGCCGACATCTTCCGCCTCTGGCTCTCGCCCGACGGCCGCTTCACCGACGACCCGGCCGGCTCGGACCTGGCCCGGACCACCGACTTCGGCCCCGTCCAGGCCGCCGTCACCGACGCGGGCGGCCACTACCGCATCACCACGCCCGCCCTGAACATCCGCGTCAACAAGTCGCCGCTGAAGTTCTCCGTCTACCGGGCCGACAACCGCACCCTCGTCTGGGAGGAGAGCCGCCCCACCTCCTGGACGGGGACCCGCACCACCCAGTACCTCTCCCGCGGCGCCGACGAGCAGTTCTACGGCACGGGGCTGCGCCTCGGCGAGTGGGCGCTGCGCGGCAAGACCGTCCCGGTGGCCGTCGACAACCGGTGGCGGGAGAACGACAACGCGAGCCCGGCCCCGTTCTACATGTCGACCAACGGCTACGGCGCCATGCGCAACACCTGGGCCCCCGGCTCGTACGGCTTCCACGCGCCCTCGGCCCTCGCGCACGACGAGAAGCGCTTCGACGCCTGGTACTTCACCGGGGACTCGCTCAAGGCGGTCCTCGACGGCTACACGGACGTCAGCGGGAAACCGTTCCTCGCCCCGATCTGGGGCCTGGAGCTCGGCAACGCCGACTGCTTCAACGCCTCCAACCCCGACTACCAGGGCGACCACGGCCGCCCGCGCCACCAGACGACTCCCGACGTGGCCGGCTACGCGGCCGACGCCCGCGCCGCCGACATGCCCTCCGGCTGGTTCCTCCCCAACGACGGCTACGGATGCGCCTACACCGAGCCCCTGAAGGCGACGGTCGACGCGCTGGCCGCGAAGGGCTTCCGCACCGGCCTGTGGACGTCGACGGGGCTGTCCCGGATCGCGGAGGAGGTCGCCGCCGGCTCCCGCGCGGTCAAGACGGACGTGGCGTGGATCGGCGGCGGCTACAAGAACGCGTTCGCGGGCGTCCAGCAGGCCGTCGACGGCATCGAGAACAACTCCGACGCCCGCCGCTTCGTGTGGACGGTCGACGGCTGGGCCGGCACCCAGCGCAACGCCGTCGTCTGGACCGGCGACACCCACGGCACCTGGGACGACATGCGCTGGCACGTCCCCGCGATCGCCGGAGCCGGCCTGTCCGCCCTCAACTACGCCGCGGGCGATATCGACGGCATCTTCGGCGGGAGCCCGCAGACATACGTGCGCGACCTCCAGTGGAAGTCCTTCACCCCCGCCTTCATGACCATGTCGGGCTGGGGCGCCACCCACCCGGAGCCCGGCTACCGGGACAAGCAGCCCTGGCGGTTCGAGGAGCCGTACCGGTCGATCAACCGCCGCTACCTGCAACTGAAGATGCGGCTGATGCCGTACCACTACACGATGAGCCGCACCGCCCACGAGACCGGCGTCCCCGCCACCCGCGCGATGGTCCTCGAATACCCCGGCGACCCCGTCGCCCGCGGCAACCTCACCAGCGGCCAGTTCATGGCCGGCGACTCCTTCCTCGTCGCGCCCGTCGTCTCCGACACCGCCGTCCGCGACGGGATCTATCTGCCCGCCGGGACCTGGACGGACTACTGGACGGGGAAGACGTATGCCGGCCCCGGCTGGCTGAACGGCCGGCCGGCACCGCTCGACACCCTCCCGCTGTTCGTCAAGGGCGGCGCGATCGTGCCGATGTGGCCGCAGATGAACCACACGGGCGAGAAGCCCGTCTCCGTGCTCACCTACGACATCCACCCCCGCGGAGCGTCGTCGTTCAGCCTGTACGAGGACGACGGCCTGACCCGCGCCCATCAGTCCGGCGCCTACGCCCGCCAGCGCGTCGACGTCTCCGCCCCCGCCTCCGGCGCGGGCAACGTCACCGTCTCCGTCGGCGCCCCGACCGGCAGCTACACGGGCAAACCGGCCGCCCGGGGCTACGAGTTCGCCCTCCACGTGCCGTCCGCGCCCGCCCGGGTTGACCTCGACGGCACCCCGCTGGCCCGCCACACCTCCAAGGCCGCCTACGACGCCGCCGCGACGGGCTGGTTCCACGACCCCGCCGACCGCGGCGGCATCCTTTGGATGAAGGCCGGCCGGAAGGCGGGCGCGTTCACCGTCACCGCGACCGGCACGTCCGTCCCGGACGCCGAACCGGTCCCCGCGGCCTCCGCGCCGCTCCCGCAGGCCGACTGGCGCCTGCTGTCCGCGGACAGCCAGGAGACCGCCGCCGAGAACGGCGCCGCCGCCAACGCGTTCGACGGCGACCCGGCCACCATGTGGCACACCGCCTGGTCCGGCTCCGCCCCCGCCGCGCTCCCGCACGAGATCGCCGTCGACCTCGGCGCCCGCCACACCGTGGACGGCCTGGGCTGCCTGCCCCGCCAGGACGGCGGCGCCAACGGCCGCATCGGCCGCTACGAGCTGTACGTCTCCGACGACCCCGCGAACTGGGGCCCGCCGGTCGCTACCGGCACCTTCCCCGACACCCCCGCAGCCCACACCGCGCCCCTCCCGGCCCCGACGGGACGCTACGTACGGCTGAAGGCCCTGACCGAAGCCGGCGGCCGCGGCCCGTGGACGAGCGCCGCGGAGATCACCCTCACCGGCCGCCCCGCCCCGCCCGCCGCCCGCTGACGCGGCTCAACCGCCGAGCACGGCCCGGCACTCCCGCCGGGCCGGCTCGCTCAACAGCCCCTCCCACCGCCGGAACAGCACCGCCGGCTCCCCGCCCCACGCCTCCCGGAACACCGGGTCGGTCCGCGCCGGGTCCAGCTCGCTCGCGGCGGTCAGCTCGGCGAAATCCCGCACCTCCCGCCCTCCCGGCCGGCGAATCTCCCCGGTGAACCGGTCCCGGAAGACGCCCTCCGTCCCGAGCCCCGGATACGACACCGCCCGGTCGCAGCTCGCGTACACGTATGCAAGGTGCTCCGCCTCCGCGCCCACGGCTTCGGCCACCTCGGCCCGCCGCCCGAGCGGCAGCAGCGCCGCCGGGAAGCCGTCCGTCCCGTACACCGCATGGCACAGGCCCGCGAGCCGCAGCTCCGGCCGCGCCCCCCACGCACCGAGCAGATCGCGGACCCGCCCCAGGTGCGCCGGCAGCGTCCCGCCGGGATGCGCGACCCGCTCCGCGCCGAGCCCGCGCAACAGGGCCGGCGCCCGCTCCTCCCGCAGATCACCCATCCCCGACTCCCGTCCCCCCGCTCCCGTCCCCCACGGGTCGGCACCCGCCCCTGCATCGCGGACGCAGAGGCAGGGTTGCCGCCCTTGAACCCCCCACGAGGATCTTGCTCGCCCGCCCAGACCCAAGTCAATCCTCCGCATTCCTTCCCACCCCCAAGCCCGAACTAAGAGGAGCCGCTACTCTCCCCGCATGACCCTCGACGACCTCCGCGTCTTCGTCGCCGTGTGCCGCGCCGGAAGCCTCAGCGCCGTCGCCCGCGACCTCGACCGCACCCAGTCCGCCGTCAGCCAGCACGTGCGCCGCCTGGAGCGGGAGACCGGCACCAGCCTCCTGGAGCGCCACGCCCGCGGCGTCGCCCCCACCGACGCCGGCCGCATCCTCCTGGCGGCCGCCGCCGACGGCATCGCCGGCCTCGACGGCGCCCTGCGCCGCCTGGACGACCTCGTCCGCGGGGACGCCGGCTCGGTCCGCATCACCACCGGCGCCACGACCGTCCGCCACTTCATGTCGGAAGCGGTCGTCGGGTTCCGGAGCCGCCACCCGCACATCAGCCTGGAGTTCCAGACCGCGAACTCCAGCCGCAGCTGCTTCGACGCCCTCGCCGCCGACGACCTCGACCTCGCCTGGATCACGATCGGCGAGCCGGTCCGCGGCGCCGAGCAGCGCCCGGTGATGGAGCTGCCGTGGGTGCTCGCCGTATGCGCCGACGACCCCCTCGCCGCCCGCCCCGCCCTCACCCCCGCCGACCTCGCGGGCATCCGCCACATCCGGCTGCCGGAGAACTCCACCTCCCGCGCCCACCTCGACACCGCCCTGGCCCGGGCCGGCATCACGATCCGCTCGGACACCAGCGTCGCCGACTGGGACACGGCCCTGCTCCTCGCCGAGCTGGGCCTGGGCCACGCCGTCGTACCCGCCCTGCCCGGCTGGCGGGTCCCCGGCACGGACGGACCGCTGCGCCTCGTACCCGTCCCCGGCCTGCCGCCCCTGCCGGTCGGCTGGGCGGTCCGCCGCTGGTCCGCCCTCTCCCCGCCGGCCCGCCTCTTCGCCGACGAGGTCGCCCGCACCTGCCGGGCGAGAGCCGCACGCGGGCAGTAGCGCTCCCATCCAGCCGGATGCGGCACCACGGGCGATGATGGAAGAACCGGCCGATTCAGGAGGTGGTACGGCCATGGCGGCACACGACGGCGGCCCGTCGGCGCGAGACCTGGAGGAGGGCAGGCTCCTGAAGGAACTGGAGGCGATCCACCGCACCCGCCACGAAACCCTGCTGCACGGGTCGGACGACGCCCTGGTCACCCACACGCAGCGCATGAACGAACTGGAACACGAATACGTGCGCCGCCACCCGCAACGCGCCCAAACGGCGTCCCGCACACGGTCGGGCGCCCGCGCCCGCAAGGCCAGCGACGAGGAAACGCCGGGGGATGCGTAGGGGTGTTTCGGCGGGGCCGGCGGCTCGGCGTCGAAGAGGCGACGGAGGAGCGGGGCGCGGCACGCCCGCTCGCCCGCGCCTGCCGCCGTCACGACGGTGGTCCGCCCACCTCCGACCGCGGGCTTCCGCCGCCCGCCACCCCCGGCACCCCCGCCGGAGCCGGCCCCAGCGTGGTCGTGCCCGGGGCCGCCCGGTGGCCGAGGCCCGTGCGGTAGGCGTCCAGGGCGGCTTCCGTGCGGCCCGTGCGGCGGAAGAGGTCGCCCAGGAGGCGGCACAGGTCGGCGAGGTCGCCGCCGGCGCCGCTGCGCTCCAGCAGGGCGAGGGCCTGCACATAGTGCCGCTCGGCGGCTTCGGTGTCGCCGCGCTCCTCGGCCATCAGGCCGAGCAGCCGGTGTGCCCCTGCCGCGTGCACCGCCCCGTGGCTGTCGCCCAGATCGAGCAGCCCCGACAGCAGTTCGGCCGCCTCCCGGCCGCGGCCGAGCCGGCGCAGGACGTCCGCCAACTCCACCTCCACCTGCGCCGTGTACAGCGCGGCCCGCCGGGCCGCCAGCATGTCCCGCGCGGTGCGCAGCTCCGCTTCCGCGGAGGCCAGGTCCCCGTTCTGGGAGTGCACGTACCCGCGCATCCAGTGGCAGTGCGCGAGGTCCGTCCGCAGCTGCAACTGGCGGTAGACGGACTGGGCCTTGGCCAGTGAGGCGTCCGCTTCGCCGACCCGGCCGGACGCCAGGAAGGTGCGCGCCACCTGCCGGTGCATCCCCGCGACCAGCGCCGGGTCGTGGACCTGCGGGGCGAGCGCCAGGGCTGTCTCGGCGGCGTGCACGGCGCGCGCGTGCGCGCCCATGTCGACGTACGGGCTGATGACCGCGGTGTAGAGCAGCACCAGCGCCTCCGGGTCGGCGAGCCCGCCCGCGTTGAGTTCGTCGATCGCCGTCTCCAGCAGGTAGCACGCGTAGCGCAGCTCCCCGGCGAGCAGGTGGGCGACGGCCCGCCCGCGCACCGCGCGCGCCTTCCGCGGCGGCGGCTCGTCGGCGAGGAGCTGCTCCGCCGCCTCGAAGCGGGCCGTCGCCGCCGCGAGGTCCCCCGCCTGCAGGGCGCATTCGCCGAGGCCGAGGAGCGCCTCCGCACGCTCCGGGTCCAGGCCCAGCCGTTCGGCGTCGTCGAGCACCTGCCGGTAGAGGCCGGCCGCCTCGGAGGCGTCGCCGGTGGCGAGCGTCCGCTGCGCGTCGGTGAGGCGGAGCCGCAGCTCGGTCGCCAGGTGCGGGGGGCGCCCCGTGGACAGCTCCTCGTACGTGGTGCCGAGCCGCCCGGCGAGGAAGCGCAGCGCCGCCTCGGAGGGCCGCACCTTCCCCGCCTCCAGCGTCGAGATGTACGCCGGCGTGTACGAGGGTTCGGCCAGCGCCCGCTGGGTGAAGCCGCGTTCGGCGCGCAGCCGGGCAACCCGTCGGCCGATCGCGGCCGGTTCGTCCATGCCAACTCCCTCGTAGTTCCAACTCCCCAAGTATTCAAGGGAGACGAGCCATTGCGCACGCCCTGCGCACCCCCTAATTTAAGCAGCCGGTTCAACTCGTTTACGCCTTCACTTAACAGCCTCGCCTTCCGACCCGGGGGATGACGTCATGAACAGAGCCGCCCGCAGGGCGCTGCGCGCCGCGGCCGCCGCAGCCGGTGCCACCGCACTGCTGCTGGCCGCCGGCCCCGTAGGCGCGACAGCCGCGCCGCATCCCGCCGACGGCGCCCCCCACGTGGAGGTCCCCGGCCCGGAGGACGGGACGGTCGCCGGCTCTGGCCACATCCGGGTGGTCTCGCCGGGCCGGGCCGCGAGCGGGGCCCGCCTCTCGGACGCCGCCCGGGCCGCCGACGGCAAGGTCACGAAGGCCGTCGACAACGGCTCCACCGCCGACCGCCTCGACGTCGTCGTCATCGGCGACGGCTACACCGCCGCCGAACTCGACCGCTTCCACAGCGACACACAGGCCAAGTGGGCGGAGATCACGGCGGTCGAGCCGTACGCCACCTACCGCAACCTCTTCAACGTGTGGACCGTCGACGCCGTCTCCCACGACTCCGGCGTCACCGGCGACCCGGACCGGGACACCGTCCGCGACACCGCGCTCGGCTCCTACTTCTGGTGCGAGGGCATCGAGCGCCTGCTCTGCATCGACGAGGAGAAGGTGGACTCGTACGTCGAGAAGGCCCCCGACGCCGACCTCGTCATCGTCCTCGCCAACAGCGCCAAGTACGGCGGCGCCGGCTACAACGAGCGCAGCGCCACCCTCGGCTACGAGGGCATCTCCACGGCCTCGGCGGGCAACGCCAAGTCCGGCCAGGTCGCCATCCACGAGACCGGCCACTCCCTCGGCAAGCTCGCCGACGAGTACTTCTACCCGGACACGCCCGGCTACGAGAAGTACGAGGGCCCCGAGCCCGCCGACTCCAACACCTCCACCCTCACCGCCGACCGGATGGCCGAAGCCGGCGCCAAGTGGCACCGCTGGCTGGGCGAGCCCTCCCCGGACGGCGGCACCGTCGGCGCGTACGAGGGCGGCGGCTACTACGCGACCGGCCTGTTCCGGCCCACCGACAACTCGCTGATGCGGGTCCTCGGCAAGCCGTTCAACCTGCCCGGCACGGAGGCGATGATCGGCGGCTTCTACCAGCATGCGAGGCCCGTCAGCGCCCTCACCCCGACCGACCGGCTGCTGCGCCTTCCGCAGCGGGCCAAGGTGTCCGTCCCCCGCCTGACCGGAGCGGACGGGCGGCAGCTCGACGTCCGCTGGTACCTCGACGGCCGCGAGCTGAAGCGGTTCGCCGGGCGCACCGACGTGGCGGTCGCCGAGCTGTGGCTTCTCGACCTGCGCACGCACCGGCTGTCGGTCACCGTCGAGGACCGCACCCCGGCGGTCCGGGACCCGAAGACGGCGGCGTCGCTGCGCGCGACGCTCACGTGGAAGGTCCGCCTGTAGCCGACAGCGGCCGGCCCCCTGCCGCCCTCAGGCCCGATCCGCCCCCGCCGCGTACCCCCAGAACGCCCGCAGCACCTCCGGCGCGGCGGGGCCGGTGAGGCGGACCTGGGTGAGGAGGATCGCCGCGGAGCCCCGGGACGGCGTCACATGGGCCGTCGTCCCGGTGCCGCCGACCCAGCCGTAGCGGCCGGGGACGTTCCACGGGTTGCGGGGCCGGACGTCCACCGAGCCCCCGAACCCCCACCCCTGCCCCTCCAGGAAGGGCTCGGCGTCCGCCCTCTGGCTCGGCGTCAGCCAGTCCGTCGTCATCCGCTGCACCGACTCCGGTTGCAGCAGCCGGCCCCGACCGCCGTCGAGGGCGCCGCCGGCGAGCAGCATGCGGGCGAACGCGTGCCAGTCGTCCGCGGTCGACACGAGCCCCCCTGCCCCCGACGGGAACGCGGGGTCGCTGCTCCACTGCCCGTGCGGGGCGTCGACGAGTTCGAGCCCGTCGGCGCCCTGCCGGTACAGCGACGTGAAGCGGCCCAGGTCGGAGGCGGGCACCGAGAACCCGGTGTCGGCCATGCCGAGGGGCTCGAAGACGCGTTCCTCCAGGAACCGGGGCAGCGGAGTGCCCGAGACCCGCGCGACGAGGACGCCCAGGATGTCGTACGAGGTGTTGTACAGCCAGGCCTCGCCCGGCTGGTGCAGCAGCGGGATCCGGGACAGCGCCGCCATCCAGGCGTCGGGGGCGGGCACCTGCTGCGGCTGCGGCGGGCCCTGCCCCAGCTCGGTGACGAGCGGCCGCACCGCGGGCAGGTCGGTCCCGGCGGGGGAGAAGCCGATGCCGGCGCGGGAGGTCATCAGGTCGAAGACGGTGATCTGCCGGTCGGCGGGGGCGACCTCCCGGACCGGGCCCGACGGTGTGCGCACCACGACCGGCGAGGCCAGCTCCGGCAGCCACGGCGCGACGAGGTCGTCCAGGGCCAGCCGGCCGTCCTCGACGAGCATCAGCACGGCCGCCGCGGTGACGGGCTTGGTCAGCGACGCGATCCGGAAGAGGGAGTCGCGGACCACCGGCGCGCTGCCTTCCGCGTCGGAGGAGCCGACCGCCTCCACCTCCAGCCGCCCGTCCCGCGACACCAGGCCCACCGCCCCCGGCAGCTCCCCCCGGTCGACGTACGGCTCCAGCAGCTCACGCAGACCGCCCATCACTACCGCCTCTCGCAGGTACGCCCCCGGGGTGACCCGCATCCTAGGGTTCCGGCCGCGGCGATCGCGGCTCCGGCGGCGGTTGCGGACCACCGGTCCGCCGTGTGGGGGAAGGCTCAGCCGCCACCCGGCCCCGGCAGCGCCCACCCCGATTTCCGCGCCCAGCCCCGCTTCGGCAGGATGGGGGCATGACCGAGATCCGCACCCCCCGCCTCCTCCTGCGCCGCTGGAGCGACGACGACGTCGTCCCCCTGTCGGAGATCAACGCCGATCCGGCGGTGATGCGCTGGACCGGCGACGGCTCGCCCCTCGACCCGGACACCACCGCCGGGGAGATCGAGCACTGGGAGGAGGAGTGGGACGACGAGGGCTTCGGGCAGTTCGCGGTGGAGCTGCTCGGCTCCGGGGAGCTGATCGGCGCGGTCGGGCTGTCCGTGGTGTCCGACGACCTGCCGGGCCTGCCGTCCGACGTGGAGATCCGCTGGCGGCTGGGCCGCCAGTTCTGGGGCCAGGGCTACGCCTCCGAGGCGGCGCAGGCCGCCCTCGAGTTCGCCCTCCAGGACCGGGGCGTCGACCGGGTCGTCGCCGTCGTACGGGTCGGCGACCACGCCTCGGCGAACGTGGCCGAGAAGCTGGGCATGGCCGCGGAGCGGGAGATCACGCACCCGGAGCAGGGCCACGCCCTCCAGGTGTACGCCATCGACCTGACCGAGTACGCGGCCTGACGGCTCAGGAGCAGGTGTCCAGCATCGTCCCCAGCATCCGCTTCTCGTCCTCGGTGGCCGTCAGCCCGTAGGCGGCCTTCACCGTCGTCCAGGCCCGCCCGTACTGGCACCAGCTCGACCGGTCCGGCGGCTGCCAGCGGTCCGGCGCCTGGTCGCCCTTCGACCGGTTGGAGGCCGCCGACACGGCGAGCAGCTGGGGGTGCCGCAGGTCGTTGGCGAACGCCTTCCGCTTGGCGGCGTCCCAGGTGGAGGCGCCCGACCGCCATCCCTCGGCCAGCGGCACGACGTGGTCGATGTCCATCCCCGACGCCTTCGTGACGACGGCCCCGTCGTACAGGCTGCGCCATCTGCCGGTGACGGCCCGGCATTCGGCGTCGCGCACCACGTCCTCCCCGTCGCGCTGGAGGACGGTCTCGCGGGTGTCGCACCTGTCGCCCTGCTCGGCCCAGTGCGTGAACTTGGACCGGCTGTATCCGGCCATCGTCCCCGGGGCGGCCACGGCCAGCGCGGCGAGCTGCGCCCGGGCCGTCGCGGCGTCCACCAGCCCCGGGAGGACGTCCCCGCGGGCCGGCTCGGCGCCGCCGGCGGGCGGTGCGGGCGGCGCCGCGGACGACGGCGGCGGGGAGGGCAGCGCACCGCCCCCGCCCGGAACCGGCACTCCGCTTCCGTCGCCGACCCCGCCGCCGACCGGGCTCCCGGCGCATCCCGCCGACACCGCCATCACCAGCGCCGAGACCGCCACCCGCGCACGGCGCAGCCGTATCTGACGTCCCATGAATCCCTCCACGGACCCCCCTCGAAACGGTTCCGCACCGCATGCCGTCCGGTCAAGGCTACCCAGAACCGGACAATCAACCGACGCCGCCTGCCGTCGAGACGGACCGCGGCCGTCCCTTTGGCCGACCCTGGCCCGGGCGTTGTCAGTGGGCCTCGCTAATGTCCCCGGCATACCGCAGTTCAGGGGTGATTTCCCGCCTCTGGTCAATGCTGCGCGAAACCGGATCGGGCAGGCGGAGAGGCACACACTGATGGCATGGCTGGCGGCGGGCGAGGGGTATGAAATCGCCCTGGTTGACGGAAAGGTGGCGGCTCGGTCCACCACCGGGCGGGCTGCGGGACGGCAGTTGAAGTCCCTGCCCAAGGCCCTGCGCGAGCACCCCGAGGTGGACCGGCTGCGCCGGCTCGCCGAATGGCTCGACCGGCACGAGGCGGCCTGCACCGCGCAGGTCGACGCGTGGATGGTGTCCTCGCTCCCCGTCCCGACGGCGCTGCTCGCGAGCGTCTGGCAGGACGAGGCCTGGCAGGGCGCGCTGCGCGACATGGCCGTCGTCGGAGACGACCCGGACGAGGTGGGCTTCCTCCGCGACGCCACCGCCTCCGGCGAGCTGAAGGTCGTCAACCTGGACGGCGAGACCATACGGCTCTCGCCGCGCACGGTGACCCTGCCGCACCCGGTGCTGCTGCCCGACCTGGACGACGTACGCGACTTCGCGGCCGAACTCGGAATCGTGCAGCGCGTCGAGCAGATCCACCGGGCCACCTGGCACAAGCCGGAGGGGCTCGAGGAGAAGGCCACCGAGGTCCGCGACTACGCGGGCGGCGTCTTCCCCCACCGCTTCGGCCTCGCGGCCCGCGCCACCTCGCTGGGCTACCGGGTCTCCGGCGGCTACGCCACCTGTGCGGTCCGCGACTCGGGGCGCGGCGTGGAGGCGGCCGTCTGGATCGGCGAGCCCTACTACGACGCCGAGACCACGACAGGCGCACTGACCTGGCACGACGCGGACGGGCGAACGGTCCGCCTGGCCGAGGTCGGCCCGGTCGCCTGGTCCGAGGGGATGCGCATGGCCGCGGCGCTGTACGCCGGCCGCAAGATCGAAGAGGGCAAGGACGCGTGATGACGACCACGACCACCACCGCGACGGCCGCCGCCCGGGCAGAGCAGCTCCTCAAGGCGGGCGCCGTCCTCCCGATCGGCACGCCCGGCGCCGGCCCGTCGGCCGTCGACCTGACCGCCCGCGCCTACCGCCACCCGGCCCTGCCCGAGGGCCGCGTCGTCGTCCGCCTCGCCGCCGCCGAACTGGGCCCGGCGGAGGACCTGGCCGCCGGCTTCCTCGGGCTCGTCCCCGACGCGGCCGAGCCGCCCGTCGTCGGCCTCGGCCAGCGCCAGGCCCTCGGCTTCCCCGAATGGGTCCTCGTCCACCACCCCGAGGACGGCCACCACGCCCTCGCCGTCGTCCCCGAACTCGACCGGGTCGCCCGCCAGGCCAAGAACAAGCCCAAGGCCGCCCTCGACGCCTGCCACGAACTGGCCGGCCGGCTCGCCGCCGCCGTCCCGCACTTCCTGCCCGTCTTCTACGAGCAGGCCGCACGCCTCTTCCTCGCCGTCGAGAACACCACCTACGCCGCCCAGCTGTTCGGCCGCGCCCGCGACGCCGAGGCGCAGCACGGCCTCACCGTCGACGAGGACCGCCTGGACGCGGTCTTCCTGGAGTTCGCCCTCGTCGGCGCCCTCCCCGTGAAGGTCCTCACCGGCTACGCCAAGGCGCTCTCCGCCCGCGTCGGCCCCGAGGAGGCGCACGCCCGCTTCGTGCGCCTGTGCGTGCGCCGCACCGCCGGCGGGCTGCCGCCGTCCGCGCAGGCCGCGACCGAACTCCGCCGCCTCGCCCGCGCCGCCGGCCTCACCGGGAACCGCGCCGAGCAGGACTACCTGGCCGAGCTGCTCCCGCTGCCCGCCACCCTGCGCGCCGCGTACGGCTGGTGGAAGGCCCACCGCACCGCGCTCATCGCACTCGCCCGGCGCGAGCCCGCCGTCCGCGGCACCCTGCTCGAACTGATGCCGCCCGGCGGCGACGGCGACCTGACCGACCTGTGGCTCGAGATCCTGGAGGAGTCCGGGGCGACCGCCGGCCTCATCGACGCGGGCCTGCCCGCCGAACAGCGCTGCGCCGACGGCGCGTCCGGCTGGCTGGAGCGCTTCCACGCCGCCCGCCACAGCGGCTGGGGCCGCCGCCCCGCCCTGCCCGCCCTCCTCGACCTGGTGGAGCGGGCCGCCGACCGGCTGCGCGCCGAGACCTCCGCGCCGGACCGCGAGACCGGCCTGAGGATCGGCGTCCAGGACATCGACCTCCTCGACCTCCTGCTGTCGCTCGGCATCCCCGTCGCCGACCCCGAGGAGGACGGCAAGAAGCAGCGCCCCCACCGCGACGGGAACATGAACCTCGCGGACTGGGCCGCCGGCGACACCCGCCGCGACCTGGCCGCGCTCGCCGCCGACCCGCGCTTCCGGCCCGCCTTCCAGCGCGCCGCGAACGCCTTCGGCGACGCGCGCACCGGCGCCGACGCCATGCGCCGGCTCGCCGCCGCACCCGGCGGCCGCACCATGCTGACCGAGTGGATGCAGGAGGTCGCCGCCCGCTCCACCGCCCCCGGCCTGCCCCGCCTGCCCGACGCCATCCAGCGCCTGTCCTGGCTGCCCGCCGAGGCCCTCGAACTGGCCCGCGACGGCGTGGCCGCCGCGGCCGCCGCCGACATCGGCGAGATCACCGCCCGCACCCTGCGCAGCGGCCTCTTCGAGGAGTTCTGCTGGCCGGCGTGGGAGACCGCCCTCGCCGAGCTGCAGCCCGCCCGTGCCTCCCGGCACGGCGACTCGCTGACCGTCGTCGAGGCCTGGCCGTACCTGATCGTCGCCAACGAGCGGCAGGTCCGCGTCCTCGACGCCGACTCCACCGTCCTCACGCACGACCTGCGCGTCCCCACCGGCAACGCCTACCGCCACGGCTTCCACTACGTCGAAGGCGCCCTGCTCGTCTTCTGGTCCTCCTGGAACACCAGCGAGGTCAAGGGGTACTGGCACACCGACCCCGCCCACGTCTTCACCGTCGGCGGCGACCGCAACCACTGGTCGCTGCGCTCCACCGAGGTGAGCCTGCCCCTGCCCGGCGGCGGCCGCACCACCGGCGGCGGCGTCCTGCACGCCGGCGACACCGCCCTCCCGCCCGAGCGGGCCGTGCTGTGCGACGGCACCTCGTACTGGGTGTGGCAGCGCCGCGAGCAGGACAACGGGGGCGGCTGGTGCGAGTACGACCCCGCCGACGGGGCCCGCGGCCGCTTCTCGCAGCCCGCGTTCCTCGCCGACGCCCTGCGCGGCCACCCCGCCGACAGCACCCTGAACGCCGGCGCCTCCTGGCTGCGCCCGGCGCCCGCCGTCGAAGGCTCCGCCCTCGGCCCCGCCGCGGACGGGCTCCTCGGCTGGCACGCCGTGCGCGTCCCCGGGCAGGGCTGGTACGGCCGCGACACCGCCGGCCGCACCGTCCACCTTGCCAAGGGCCAGGGCATGCCCGTCGCCGCGCTCGCCGTCCCCGGCGACGACCGGCCGCGCGGGCTCACGCAGAACTGGCGCGCACTGACCGTCACCGACCCCGAAGGCGTCGTCACCACCGTCACCGGCGGCGACCACCGCAGCGACGGCTTCTCCACCGGAGTCGTCCAGCTGCCGCCGCTGCCCTTCTGGTACGCGCTGCGACCCCGCGACCCCGAGGGCTCGGCCGCCCTGCGCACCGCCGGCGCCGACACCGCCGCCGCGCTGTTGAAGGCCGTCGCCGCCGCCGAGAGGACCGAGGACCTGCCCGACCTGGTGCGGGCGGTGCTCCCGCAGGTCACCGACGCCAAGCTGATCGCCGGCATCATCGAGGTGGCGCGGTTCGCCCTCAAGCAGCAGCGGGCGCTCGACGCGATCGCGGCCCGCCTGAACCCCGGCGAGACCGCAGCCGCCCGGCCCGCGGAGACGGCGGGCCCCACGGACCAGCTCCTCGCGGGCGCCCTCCGCGGCGTCATCGGCAGCGGCTACTACCACTGGAGCGCCGACCAGGACGTCTCCTACCGCTTCCTGCACCGCCTCGCCGCCGCGGCCGCCGACACCGAGGCCGCCCCCGTACCGGGCCGGCTGCACTTCGACGCACCCGCCCTGGACCACTCGGGCCTGCCGTTCACGGCGATGCTCGACCACCCCGCGGCGATCGCCTACCGGGCCGTCGGGCCCGCCGCGAACGACGCGCAGCGGGCGGCCCTGTGCACCGTCCTCGCGCAGATCGACGCCCTCGGGCTGGCCTCCGCCCAGGAGTCCGCCGACCGCTGGCGCCGCGTCCGCGTCCACCTCGACGACCGCCACCTCACCACCCCCGACGGCCGGGACCGCAACGTCACGCGACGCAGCGTGCTCCCGCTCGGCGGCGGAGCCGCCCTCGGCATCACCGAGGACACCGAACCCGTCCCCGGCGGGCGCGAGTTCGGTGCCCTGCTGTACGACCCGTCCGGCCGGTTCGCCGTTCCCGGCCCGTACACGCTCCGCGGGGAAACCCCGCTCGGCGACCGCCACCGCGGCCCCGGCTGGCTGGCCGCCTTCCTCACCGAGTCCGCCGCCCGCGGACCGGCCCCGCTGCGCCCCGAAGCCGCCGACGAGTTCGCCCGCCTCACCGGCGTCACCGCGACCGCCGCACGGCTGCTGATCGCCGGCCTGCCCAACATCGACAGCTACGAGCACCACTTCCTGCCCGCCGACCTCCGCACCGCCCTCGGTGTCAAGGCCGCCGACGCCAAGATCGCCCGCAACCAGCTCAAGGCGGTCCCCCTCGAGGTGCGGCGCGAGGTCGTCGCGGCGCTGCTGCCCGCCGACCCGGCCCGGCTGTGGACCGACGGCCCGGACGCGGCCGCCGCCGCGGAGGTGTGGAACCGCCGGGTCGGCCGCCGCACCCCCGTCCCGGAGCGGCTGCTCGCCGAGGCGAACCGCGCCGTGCGGACCGCCGGCGCCGTGCACGACACGCTGGGCGACATCCTCAACCCCGGCGAGTCCGCCGTACTCGGCACCGACACCGCGTGGAAGGTCAGCCGCGACCGCGTCGAGCCCTGCGACCCGAACGGCCCCGCCTTCACCGCGGCCGTGCTGACCACCACCCTCGGACTGACCGCGTGGCTGGCCCACCGGCTGCCCGCCGGCGACCCCATGCGGGCCGCACTGCCGCCCGCCCTGACCGCCGTCCGCAACCGCCTCGCCGCCCCCGGACTCCTGCTCGACCTGGGCTACTACGCCAGCCTGCCCGACTTCCGTAAGGCGGCCGGCACCCCCACCGAGACGGGCGAGGACCACGAGCGGTACGGCGCCGTCGTCATGGCCACCCACGACGACCGCCCGCGCCCCGCACTCCGCACCAGCCTCCTCGACTCCACCGGCTCCGACCCGTACCTGCCCGCCCTGCGCGGCGACGACCAGGCCGAGACCTCGATCGAGGTGGCGCTGCGGTGCGCCCACGATCCGCGGTTCGCGGCGCTGCTGGCCGATCCGGGGGCGCCGGCGGCCGGTGGTGCGGGGGCCGAGGGGGCGTGGTGGCCGCAGGATCCGGGGCGTTCGGTCCCGGAGCTGGTCACCGCTGTGCAGGAGGCGTACGGGCTGGGCGCGGATGCGGCGGTGCTGTACCTGATGCTGCTGGCGATGCCGGACCCGACGGACCGGAACACGGCGCGCTGGACGGGCTGGAAGCCGGCCCGGCTGAAGGCCGCCCGTGCGGAACTGGGTGCGACGGAGCTGGTGGTGACGGCGAGCCGGACCCGGGCCGGGCGGACGCTGTTCCTGCCCGGCGGCTGGGCCGACATGCACACCCCGGTCCTGCCGCTGGAGCAGTGGAAGCTCCCGCTGTACGGCCTGGCCGCCGGCGGCCGCCCCGCACTGGGCGTCCTCGTCCCGACCGAGCCGGTCGCCGACCTGTACCGGCGGGCCTGGCAGCGGGTCGCCGACGGCGACGCCCCGCGCTTCGAGCAGCTCAAGGTCAAGCGCACCCGCGGACGCCGCCGCTGACCGAAGGCCCCGCGGGCCGCAACCGCCGCCGGCCGGCTGCCGTCCCCCTCGCAGGGACGGCAGCCGGCCCGGCTCCCTATTTCCGCTTCCCTTCCCGACGTTCCTTCATCCGACGCTTCCCACGCACCGAGGACCCGCCATGACCACCACCGCCACCCAGGAACCGCCCGCCCCGGCACGGCAGATGCTGCCCGCCGAGGAGCGGTACGCCGACGAACTCGCCTTCCTCGCCGCGCAGGACACCGGCCCGCGCCCGCCCGGCTGGGCGCTCACCCCGCGCGCCGTCGTCACCTTCGTATGCGGCAGCGACGGCGAGGAACTCGCCCTGCGCGGGCGCCGGGCGGGCCTGCCCGCCAAGATGAGGATCGCCCCGAAGTTCGTCGGCGAGCGCGCCCTCGTCGAACGCTGCGTCGTCACCCTCGCCGGCGAGCGCGGCCTGCTCCTGACCGGCGAGCCCGGTACCGCCAAGTCGATGCTGTCGGAACTCCTCGCCGCCGCCGTCAGCGGCACCAGCTCCCTCACCGTGCAGGGCACCGCCGGCACCACCGAGGACGCCTTCCGCTACGGCTGGAACTACGCCCTCCTCCTCGCCCAGGGCCCCACCCCCCAGGCCCTCGTCGACTCCCCGGTGCTGTCCGCGATGCGCACCGGGCGCGTCGTCCGCGTCGAGGAGATCACCCGCTGCCTGCCCGAGGTCCAGGACGCCCTCGTGTCGATCCTGTCCGACCGGCGCGTCACCGTCCCCGAACTGACCGCCACCGAGGACGCCGTGGTCAGCGCCGCCCCCGGCTTCACGGTCATCGCCACCGCCAACCTCCGCGACCGCGGCGTCTCCGAGATGTCCGCCGCGCTCAAGCGCCGCTTCAACTTCGAGACCGTAGACCCCATCGCCGACGCCGACGCCGAGGCCACCCTGATCCGCCGCCAGGCCGTCGCGGCCGTGCAGCGCGCCGGCGCCTCCTTCGGCGTCGACGACGCCGTCCTCGACGCCCTCGTCACCGTCTTCCGCGACCTGCGCTCCGGCCGCTCCGCCGAGGGCTGGGACGTGGAGCGCCCCGGCACCGTCATGTCCACCGCCGAGGCCGTCCAGGTGGCCGCCTCCCTGGGCGTCGCGGCCGCGTACCTGCCGGGCGGCGACATCCTCGACCTGCTGCCCGGCCACCTCCTCGGCGTCGTCCGCAAGGACGACCCCGCCGACCACGGCCGCCTGCTCGGCTACTGGGACGGCCCGGTCCGGCGCCGCGCCGAGGACGGCTCGGCCATGTGGCGCCGCCTGTGGGACCTGCGCGGGAGCCTTCGATGACCGTCCTGACCGAGGGCGCGCCGACGCCCCCGGCCGGCCCCGCCCCGGGCGCCGCCGACCCGCGGGCCGCCGTGGACGCCCTCGCCGCGTCCCGGCAGCCCTACCTGCTGGGCGTACGCCACCACAGCCCGGCCCTCGCCGCGGTGGTCCCGGCGCTGCTGGACGCCGCCGGGGCCGAAGTGGTCTGCGTGGAGCTGCCCGCCGACTTCCGGCCCTGGCTGGAGCACCTGGCCGACCCCGAGACCATCGCGCCCGTCGCCCTCGCCGGCACCGGGCGGGACGGCGGCCTCGCCTTCTACCCGTTCGCCGACTTCTCACCTGAGCTGGCGGCGATCCGGTGGGCCCGCGAACACGGCGCCGACGTGCTGTGCTGCGACCTGCCGCTGGCCGACCCCGGCTGGACCCCGGAGCAGCGCCCCGAAGCCGCCTCGGACGCAGTGCCGGCTGCCGGCGGCGACGGCCCGGCGGCGCGCGGGCGTTCGTACGCGGACGCCCTCAGCGCCTCCGGCACCGGCCGCGACGGCGACGACATGTGGGACCGCGCCGTCGAGGTGCTCGCCCCCGGCTGCACGCCGGACGCCGTCCGCCGGGCGGCCCTCGGCGTCGGCTGGGCGCTGCGCCAGGACGCCGACGTCCCCGCCACGGACCTGGCCCGTGAGGCGCGGATGGGCAGCGTCATCGCCGCCGCGGCCGCCGGCGGCAGGCGCGTCGCCGCCGTCATCGGCGCGTTCCACGCGCCCGCCCTCCTCGGCGCCGCCGACGCCGCCCCCGCGGACGGCTCCCCGGCCGGCAGCGCGGGCACCGGCGTGGGGACCGCCGCCGCGGACGCGCCGGTTCCCGCAGCGCGCAAGGGCGGCCGGGACGCCGCCGAGGACGCGGAGGCCGCCGTCACCTCGCTGGTTCCGTACTCCTTCGACCTGCTCGACTCCCGCTCCGGCTACCCCGCCGGCATCCGCGACCCCCGCTGGCAGCAGGCCGTCCTGGAGGCGGGCGGCGACCCCGAGCGGCTCCGCACCGCGGCATCCGACGCCGTCACCGGCCTGTGCCGGGAGCTGCGCCGCGCCGGCCACACCGCCGGCACCGGCGAAGCCGCCGAAACCCTGCGCCTGGCCTGCGACCTGGCCGCCCTGCGCGGCCTGCCCGCGCCCGGACGCGGCGAACTCCTCGAAGCCGTCACCACCGTCCTCGGGCAGGGCGAGCCCCTCGGCCGCGGCCGGGCCCTCGCCCGCGCCCTCGAAGCCGTGTTCGTCGGCACCGGCCGCGGCCGCATCACCCCGCACGCCCCGCGCTCCGGCCTCGGGCCCGGAGTCGAGACCGAACTCGCCGAGCTGAGGCTCCCCGGCCCGCAGGACCCCGCCCCCCGCGAGATCCGCCTCGACCCGCTGCGCTCCCCGCTCGACCGCCGGCGCGAGGTGCTCCTGCAGCGCCTCGCCGTCCTCGGCGCCGGATACGGGGAAGCCCTCGACGTGGCCGGCACCGGCGACGGCACCGCCCTCGGCACCAAGTGGCGGCTGAAGTGGACCCCCTCAGTCCCGGCCCGCCTGGACCTCGCCGGGGTCCGCGGCGTCACCGCCGCCCAGGCCGCCGCCGGAACACTCCGCGAGACCGCCCGCCGGGCCGCCGCCGACGGCGGGCCGACCCCGCAGCAGATCCTCGCCGGCCTGGCCGCCGCCGCCCGCTGCGACCTGCCCGAACTGGTCGTCGTACGCCTGGAGGAGGCCGCCGCCGTCCTGCCGCAGACTGCGGCCCTGCCCGAACTCCTCGAAGCGCTCGACCTGCTCGAAGGGCTCGCCCGCGGGCACTTCCCGCTGGAGGCGGCCGGCCTGTACGAGGCCGCCGGCGCCCTCACCGGCGAGCTGCTGGAGGCCGCCGTACGCGCCCTGCCCGGCCTGGCCGGCAGCGAGGACCCCGCCGACGCGCGGGCCCTCGTCGCCCTCGCCGACCGGGCCGCGGGCCGCCACCTCGGCCTCCGCATGGAAGACGCCCTCGCCGCGCTCGCGGCCGACGGCTCCCCGCTGATGCAGGGCGCGGCGCTCGCCGTACGGGTCCTGCTCGACCTCGACCCCGCCGCCGGGCTCGGAGCCCGCGCCGCCGGCTGGATCGACGGCGCCTCCACCCTCGAGGCGCGCCGGGCGCTCACACGCCGTCTGGGCGGGCTGCTCACCGCGGCCGGGCCGCTGCTGCAGTCCTCCGCGGCCGCGCTCCTCCCCGTCCTGGACCGCGTCGACTCCCTCACCGACGCGGACTTCCTGGACCGGCTCCCCGCCCTCCGCGGCGGCTTCGACACGCTGGCCCCCGCCGCGCGCGAGCGGCTCCTCGCCACCGTCACCGAACGCCTCGGCGACCGCATCGACCTCACCCTCGACGCACCGCCCGCGCTCCTCGCCCTGTGGGCGGCGGCGGACGCCGCAGGAGCCGCGGCCCTCAAGGCCCTGCCGCGCCCGGACCGGCCGGGCGCCGGGGACGAGGCGCAGGCCGCGGCTGCCGCGTCCCCCGGAGGGGACGGAGGGCAGGCAGGGCGCACCGCCCCGTCCGCCGCGCCCACGCCGTCCGCGGAGCCGGCGCCCACCGGTCCCGACGCCGCGCCCGTGCCGCCCCCGGAGCCCGGGGACGCCGGGCCCGGCGCCGCAGGGGACGGCGTACGGCTCGGGCCCGCAGACCGCTGGCGGCTGCTCCTCGGCCGGCAGCGCGACCGGCTCCCCGCCGGCGCCCGCCGCTACGCCCGCGCCCTCGACGAGCTGTACGGCACCGGCCGCGGCGAGGGCTCCGCCGACCTCGACGGCGGCACCGGCTCCGGCACCGGCGGTGGTCAGGACGCCTCCTTCCCCACGGCCCGCGAATGGGCCGAGGAACTTCAGGCGCTGTTCGGCGCGGACGTCCGGGAGGAAGTCCTCGCCGCCGCCGCCGACACCGGCCGCAGCGACGTGCTCACGCAGCTCGACCCCGCGTCCGTACGGCCCTCCGTGGAACTGCTCAGCTCGGTGCTGTCCCTCGCGGGCGGCCTGCCCGAGGCGCAGCTCGCCCGCCTGCGCCCCCTCGTCCGGCGCCTGGTCGACGAACTCGCCAAGGAGCTGGCCACACGGCTGCGCCCCGCCCTGGCCGGCCTCAACACGCCGCGGCCCAGCCGACGCCCCGGCGGCAGGCTCGACCTGGACCGCACCCTGCGGGCCAACCTGGCGCACACCCGGCGGCTCGACGACGGCCGCGTCGCCGTCGTCCCCGAGAGGCCCGTCTTCAACACGAGGGCCCGCCGCGAGGCGGACTGGCGGCTGGTCCTCGTCGTCGACGTCTCCGGATCCATGGAGGCGTCCGTGATCTGGTCGGCGCTCACCGCCGCGGTCCTGGGCGGCGTACCGACCCTGTCGACGCACTTCCTCGCCTTCTCCACCCAGGTCGTGGACCTCACCGACCGCGTCGAGGACCCGCTGTCGCTGCTCCTGGAGGTCCGCGTCGGCGGGGGCACCCACATCGCGGCGGGCCTCGCCCACGCGCGCTCCCTGATCACCGTGCCGAGCCGCACCCTCGTCGTCGTGGTCAGCGACTTCGAGGAGGGCGCCCCCATCGGCGGGCTCCTCGGCGAGGTGCGGGCGCTCGCCGCGTCCGGCGCCCACCTGATGGGCTGCGCCGCCCTGGACGACACCGGCACCCCCCGCTACTCGGTGTCCGTCGCGCGGCAGCTCGTCGCGGCCGGCATGCCGGTGGCCGCCCTCAGCCCGCTCGCCCTCGCCCGCTGGGTGGGCGACCGCCTCCGTGGAGAAACCCGTTGAGTACCGACCTGCTGCCGCCCGTCGCCCCCGAGGTCCTCGCCGAAGCCGTCGAGCACCTCACCGCGCGGCTGCGCAAGAAGCTCGACGCCGCCGTCGAGGGCTGCGCCACGGGCGCGACACCGGCCGAGCGCGCCTCGGACGGCACCGTCACCGTCCGGTTCGGCGAGGACGCCGTCGTCACCCTGCGGCCCGGCCCCGGCGGGGCCGTCGACACCGCCGAACGGGCCGGCTGCACCTGCCTGCTCGCGCCCCGCTGCCTGCACCGGGCCGCCGCGCTCGGCGCGGCCCCGCTCGCGGACGCGCCGGCCGCACCCGAGCCGGAGCCGGAGGAGGCGCCGTCGGCGGCCCCCGGCCGGGCGGCCGCGGCCGCCGCCTCCGGCCGGCCTGCCGCGACGGGCGGCTCCACGGCAGCCGCCGGCCCCGACGGCACGGGCAGCGGGGACGACACACCGCCCCCGGCCCTCACCGCGGCCCAGAGCGCCGCGGCCGACGCCCTGTGGCGGGCCGGCGCCGAGGCCCTCGCCGCCGGCGCCACCGCCGCCGGGGCCGTCGTCCAGGCAGAACTCCTGCGCGCCGCCCACAGCGCCCGCGTCGCCGGCCTGCCGCGTGCCGAGGCCGCCACCCTGCGCCTCGTACGAGGCCTGCGCTCGGCCCGCGAGCGCACCGGCAACCACCGACTCGCCGACCTCGCCGCGTCCTTCCTGGAACTCCTCCAGACCGCCGCCCTGCTGGCCTCCGGCACCGCCGACCCCGCCTGGACGGGCACCTCCCGGCGCACCTACCGGCCGGGCGGCCACCTGCGGGTGTACGGGCTGTGCCGCGAACCGGTGCTGACCGCCACCGGATACGGGGGAGTGGCCACCCACCTGCTGTCGCAGGACGGCGGACGCCACTCCCTGTCCGACGTCCGCCCCGGCGGCCTGGCCCGCGCCAAGGGCGCCGGCTCCGCCTCGGTCGTCCTCGGCGGCGCCGCCCTCGACCACGCGGGCCTCGCCCGCGGCGGCCTGCGCATCGCCGGCGCAACCGTCTCGCCCGACGGCCGGCTCGGCGCCGGACGCGGCGTCCAGGCCCACCCGATGCCCGGCATCCCGTGGACCGAGCAGCCCGCCGCCGCGCTGTTCGCCCGCCCGGCGGCCGAGGCGGTCGCCGCGCAGCTCGCCGACCCCGACCCGGACGGCGCCGGCCCCGCCCTGCTGGGCTGCGACGTCACGGTCCTCGGCCCCGCCGGCGAGGACCTCCTCGTTCGGGAGGACCGCCCCGACGGGCCGGTACTGCGGCTGCGCGCCGCCCACCCGCACCCCGAGCTGCCGCACCTGGAGAACCTGCGCCGGATCGCCTCCCACCCGGGCCTCGCGCTGCGCGTCCTGGGCCGCCCCGACCTCGACCGGGCCGCCACCCTGCGGCCTCTCGCCGTCGCGCCCGTCCCGGGCGCCGCGTACACACTGCGGCTCCCCGACGGGCTGCTGGGCCGCGCCGACCTCGGCTACGACCGCCTCCAGGGCGACAACTTCCCGCCCCGCAGCGCCGCCCCGCAGACCCCGCCCGCCGAACCCGGCCCCGACCCGCTGGCCGAATCGCCGCTGTGGCGGGCCGACCGGCTGCTGGAGTCCGGGGTCGCCGGCGGCCGCCGGGCCGTCGCCGAAGCCGGGCGCGGGCCCGAGCCGCTCGCCGCGTACGGGCCGCTGCGCCGGGCGGGCTTCACCACCGCGGCCGAACTGGCGGCGGACCTCGCCGCCGAGGCGGACCGCCGGCCGCGCGACGCGTTCGGCCGCCTGACCGACCCTTCGGCCGACGCCTACGCCTGGGCGTGGCTGGCCGCGGCGACCCACCTGGCCGCGGCCCGACGGGCCCTGGTGTCCGCCTCCTGGGGCTGAGCCCACACCTCAGCCGCGCAACCAGGCGCCGACGGCGGCGAAGTCCGCGTCCTGCAGTCCGAACCGCGCGTCGACGCGGTGCAACAGGGCCGGGCCCGGGTGGCACTCGCCCACCCAGGCCCGGTCGGCCTCCCGGATCTCGTCATCGACCCAGACGAACGGCCGCCCCGCCGCCCAGGCCAGCAGGGACGGCACCTTCCAGTGCCCGCCGCGCCCGGCGGCGTGCTCCCACCGCACCACGGGCAGCACCGGCAGTCCGAGACGCGGCCCCACCACGGTGTTGGCCTCGTCCAGCCAGGTGGTGGCCCACACCAGCCGCCCGGGCAGCGCCAACAGCCGCGCCCCCAGACCGGGATCAAGCCGCGCAAGCAGCGGATTCCCCTCATCGGGCGGCCCGTACGCGGGATACCCCCCGGGCAGCTCCCGCTCCGAAGCCCCGAACGGAATCAGCGGCCCGTCGACATCAAGAAACACGATCGGCTCAGTGGCATCCATCCCCACCATGATCGCCCACCCGGAGTCGCCGGGTGACGGGAGCCGTGGTGCGGGCACGTCAGGAGGCGCTCGGGCGGGCCCGGACGTGGACGCGTTCGCTTTGGGGGCCGAAGAGGCTCAGGAGTTCGACCGAGGCGTCGCCCGTGCTGCCGAACCAGTGCGGCAGGCGGGTGTCGAATTCCGCGGCTTCGCCCGCGCGGAGGACCAGGTCGCGTTCGGCGAGCACCAGGCGGAGCCTGCCGCTGAGGACGTACAGCCATTCGTAGCCCTCGTGCGTGCGCAGGTCGGGGTCCTTGCGGGTGGGCGGGATGACCATCTTGAAGGCCTGGAGGCCGCCAGGGCTCTGGGTCAGCGGGACGATCGTCGCGCCGTGCCGGCGGATCGGCTTCAGGCGGACCCGAGGGTCGCCGACCGGCGGTGCGCCCACCAGTTCGTCCAGCGGGACCCGGTAGGCGCGGGCCAGCGGCAGGAGCAGCTCCAGGTTGGGGCGGCGGGCCCCGGATTCCAGGCGCGACAGGGTGCTGACCGAGATGCCGGTGGTGTCCGCCAGCGCGGTCAGGGTGATGCCGCGGCTCTTGCGCAGGGCACGCAGCCGCGGGCCGACGGAGGCCAGGACCGCCGCGTCGTCGTTCACCATGCCCGCCAGCCTACGGCCTGTCCGGCGGGTCAGGGACGGATGGGCCGCGGCGTCCGGTGCGGTGCATCACCAGGCGCCGGAGGGTCGCGACAGCGGAGCTGCCGGGGCACTTCGGCAACGCGGCGAGGTGCCGTGCCGGACGCCGCGGGCCCGGCCGTGATCCGCCGGACAGGCCCTGGTGCCATGGCCGCCGCAGGCGGCGGCCCGGGTGTCCTACCGCCCCAGCAGGCCCCGTACGAAGGCCGCCTGCCCGGCGTGCTGGAGGTCGTCGGCCAGGATGCTGACCAGCCGCACGCCGAGCGTGACCGGCGGGTCCCACCGCTTGTCGACGATCCGCTCCAGGTCGGCGGCGGCGAGCCCGCGGAGGAAGGCCGCGCTCTGCTCGTGGACGGCGTCGTGGTAGCCCAGCAGCAGGCCGCCCGAGCCGACCCGGACCGTGCCCGCCTCCCGGGTGGTGTGGCCGTACCCGGTGGAGTCGGCGGGCAGCGGCAGCGCGAAGCGGCCCGCCCAGTCCTGCGCCGTCCAGACCTGCTCCTTGCCGGAGGCGTCGGCGATGTGGTCGTCCTGCACCCGGGTCAGGTGCCATACCAGCCAGGCGATCGAGTTGGCGTCCGGGCCGGTCCGCATGTTCAGCTCCTCGGCCGACAGCCCGTCGACCACCTCGTGCACCACCTCCCGGATCCGCCCGTACCCGTCGGCCAGTACCTGCGTCGCCTTCATCCACCGTCCCCAGACGTGCTCTCGAACGTGTCCGCGCCCGTGCCGCCGTACGGTGCACCGGCCGGGAGCCCCGCGGGGCCGCCGGCCGGTGACCCGTGCGGCGCTGCGCTACATGGGGTCCATGCCCCGGTCGTCGATCCGGCTCTCCTGCTCGCTCTGCTCGCGCAGGCGCCGCGCCTTGTCCTGGAGCCGGCGGCGCTCGTCCGGGTCGCCGGAGCGTTCGGCCGCCTGCTGGAGCTCCTGCGCCTTGTCGCGCAACTGCCGGACCCGGCCGCCGGATTCGCCTGTAACGCCCATGATCACTCCTTGGGTGTGTGGGGGTAAGGAGGGCGGACCCAGCGAAGCAGCCGCGCCGCGGGGCCGCATCTCGAACGGCCACGGGAGGTGACCGGCCGCCGGGGCCGGTTCGCCCGTTTGCCCGCCGCGGATGGCGCCGTCCGGCCGCGTCCTCGTGAATGGGAACGAGCGTGCGCAGCCCCTTGCCCGGACCCGCTGCGGGGTGCGGTGTGTGCGCCGCAGCCCTGGGCGGGGGCCGCGGCGGTGCTGTGCGCGGCGGTCGCCGCGCTGACGGCGGGGCTCGCCCCGGCCGCCGGGGCGCCGAGGGTTCGGGCAGGGGCGGGGGAGTGAGCCCGCGGGGGCGGAGCCGCGCACGCGCCGGCTCCGCCCCCGCGACCGTGCCCGGGGCCGCGAGCGGCCGCGTCGCGCACCAGCACCCCCGCGCGCCCGGCGCACGCGGTGGGGACGGGCCGGATTCGAACCGGCGTCATTCCTCTTCGCAAGAGGATGCGACGACCTCTGCGCTACCGGCCCCCACCGCGGCGGCGGACAGGCTACGCCGCCCGCCCCCGCCGCGGGGGCCGGCGGGTGCGGGTCCAGGCCAGGAGGTCCTTCTCGGGCCAGGTGTTGACCACGCGGTCGGCCGGGACGCCGCACTCCGCGGCCCGTTCGCAGCCGGTGAGCTGCCAGTCCAGTTGGCCGGGGGCGTGCGCGTCCGTGTCGACGGCGAAGAGGGTTCCGGCCTCCACGGCGATCCGCAGCAGCCTGCGGGGCGGGTCGAGCCGCTCGGGCCGGCTGTTGATCTCGACGGCGGTCCCGGCCTCGGCGCAGGCGGCGAAGACGGCCTCGGCGTCGAACCGGGACTCCGGCCGGGTCCGCCCGGTCACCAGCCGTCCCGTGCAGTGCCCGAGGACGTCCATCAGCGGGTTGGCCACGGCGGTCAGCAGCCGGCGCGTCATGGCGGGCTCCTCCATCCGCAGCTTGGAGTGGACGGATCCGACGACGACGTCCAGCCGGTCCAGCAGCTCCGGCTCCTGGTCGAGGGAGCCGTCGGGCAGGATGTCGCACTCGATGCCGGTCAGCAGCCGGAACGGCGCCCACCCGGCGTTCAGTTCGGCCACGACGTCGAGCTGCTCGCGCAGCCGCTCCGCGGTGAGGCCGCGGGCGACCTTCAGGCTCGGCGAGTGGTCGGTGAGGACGGCCCACTCGTGGCCCAGCGCGGCCGCCGCCCGGCCCATCGCCTCGATGGGGCTGCCGCCGTCCGACCACTCGGAGTGCAGGTGGCAGTCGCCGCGCAGGGCCTCGCGCAGCGCGAGGCCGGCAGGGGAGGCGGGCGGCCCGGCGGGATGGGCCGCGACCTCGTCCTCCAGCTTCTGCAGGTATCCGGGCACGGCCCCGCCGAGGGCCTCGAGGACGACCCCGGCGGTCTTCGGACCGATGCCCTTGACGTGCTCCAGCGTTCCGGCCGCCGCCCGGCGCGCCACATCGTCGGGGCCCATGCGGACCAGCGCTGCGGAGGCGTTGCGGAAGGCGCGGACCCGGTACGTCGGTGCCTGTCCCCGCTCCAGCAGAAACGCGATCCGATCCAGCGCCGCGACCGGGTCCATCGGAAACCTCCCTGTTTCCTCCAGTCTGACCTGATTCGCGGCCCTGCGCCCCGTACCCGACCCGCCAGTAGGATCTCCAAGGAAACCTTGGAAAGGTCATAAGTTCTGGTTATGGGGTCATAAACAGGGGGCGGGTGTCGGGTTAGGGTGTCCTTAGCTTAGGGTTCCCAGTGATCCAAACTTTTTCGGTCGAAGGGAACCTGTCATGCCTCGCCCCCTGCGGGTAGCAATCGTCGGAGCCGGCCCCGCCGGCATCTACGCCGCCGATGCGCTGCTGAAGTCCGAGGCCGCCGCCGAGCCGGGTGTGTCCATCGACATCTTCGAGCGGATGCCCGCCCCCTTCGGCCTGATCCGGTACGGCGTCGCCCCCGACCACCCGCGGATCAAGGGCATCATCACCGCCCTCCACCAGGTCCTCGACAAGCCGCAGGTCCGCCTCTTCGGCAACGTCGACTACCCGGGCGACATCACCCTCGACGAACTGCGCGCGTTCTACGACGCCGTCGTGTTCTCCACCGGCGCCACCGCCGACCGCGCGCTGCCCATCCCGGGCGTCGACCTGGACGGCTCCTACGGCGCGGCCGACTTCGTCTCCTGGTACGACGGCCACCCGGACGTCCCGCGCACCTGGCCGCTGCACGCCGAGAAGGTCGCCGTCCTCGGCGTCGGCAACGTCGCCCTCGACGTGGCCCGCATCCTCGCCAAGACCGCCGACGAGCTGCTCCCCACGGAGATCCCGGCGAACGTCTACGACGGCCTCAAGGCCAACAAGGCCGTCGAGATCCACGTGTTCGGCCGCCGCGGCCCCGCCCAGGCCAAGTTCAGCCCCATGGAGCTGCGCGAACTCGACCACTCGCCGAACATCGAGGTCATCGTCAACCCCGAGGACATCGACTACGACGAGGGGTCCATCGCCACCCGCCGCGCCAACAAGCAGGCCGACATGGTCGCCAAGACCCTGGAGAACTGGGCGATCCGCGACACCGGCGAGCGCCCGCACAAGCTGTTCCTGCACTTCTTCGAGTCGCCCGTCGAGATCCTCGGCGAGGACGGCAAGGTCGTCGGCCTGCGCACCGAGCGCACCGAGCTCGACGGCACCGGCAACGTCAAGGGCACCGGCCAGTTCACCGACTGGGACGTCCAGGGCGTCTACCGGGCCGTCGGCTACCTCTCCGACGAGCTGCCGAAGCTGCCGTGGGACGTCGAGTCCGGCACCGTCCCCGACGAGGGCGGCCGCGTCATCGAGAACGGCGCGCACCTGCAGTCGACGTACGTCACCGGCTGGATCCGCCGCGGCCCCATCGGCCTCATCGGCCACACCAAGGGCGACGCGAACGAGACCGTGGCCAACCTCCTGGAGGACCACGCCGCGGGCCGCCTGCACGAGCCCGCCGAGCCCGCCCCCGAGGCCGTCGAGGCCTTCCTCGCCGAGCGCGAGGTGCGCTACACGACGTGGGAGGGCTGGTACCGGCTCGACGCCGCCGAGAAGGCGCTCGGCGAGCCCGAGGGCCGCGAGCGCATCAAGATCGTCGAGCGTGAGGACATGCTCCGCGCGAGCGGCGCGTAACCCCCGCCCCGGGCCCGGGACCCGCCGCCGGCGGTCCCGGGCCCGCGTGCGCCCGTACGCCGTGGCGACCCGCGCCCGGACGCCGGGACGCCGCGGCCGGGCGCGGTCCGCGGGAAGGCCGGCCGGTCCGCCGGAACGCCTGCACCGGCCGCCCCGCCGCGACTACCGTGGCCGCCATGAGTGCCGATGACCTCAGCCCCGAGGACGTGTGGCCGCTGCCCCCGGCCTGGATGTTCGGCTGCACCAAGTGCGCCCGCCTCTACCGCTCGATGAAGGAGATACAGGAGGCCGCGGCGGAGCTCTGGCTCACGGGCGGGCCGGGCGCCGACTGGGATCCCGCCGACAGGGGACCCGGCCCCCGCATACGCCTCGCCCGCCACATGGCCCTCACCCACCGGGACATGCTCCCCGACTGGGCGCCGGCGTGCGCACGGTGCGTCGAGCACCGGCGGAGGGTCGAAACCACCGCGGCGTCGGACCTGGCGGCCGGCGCGCTCCTCGTCGGCGCCGAGCACCGGGCGGCGCACCTCTTCGTCCCGCCGCGCGGCCTGGACCTCGTCTGAACGGGCTCCCGCCCCGCCGGTCCCCGCCGCGGGGCGGGCGTCCCGTACGAAAGGACCACCGGACATGCAGGCCCCCCACCCCGGACCGCGCGTGCTGCGCGCCGCCGACCGCGCGGCCGTCGCCTGGAAGAACGGCGGCGGCGTCACCCGCGAGATCGCGGCATGGCCGCCCGGCGCCGGCATGGACGGCTTCGCCTGGCGCGTGAGCCTCGCCGAGGTGGCCGCCGACGGCCCGTTCTCCGCGTTCCCCGGCGTGGACCGCACCCTCACCCTCGCCGAAGGCGCCGGCATGGACCTCGCCGTCGCCGGCGCGCACCGGCTCGTGGACGAGCGGCACGCCCCGCAGCGCTTCCCCGGCGACGCCCCGACCGACTGCCGGCTCCTCGACGGCCCCGTGGTCAACTTCAACGTCATGTACCGGCGCGGTACCGCCCCCGCCGACACCGCGGTGGTCCGCGGGTCGCTCGCCGTCTCCTGCGCCCCCGGCGAGACCCTGCTCGTCGTGCCCCTGGAGGGCCCGGCCGAACTGGCCGCGGAGGGCGCTGCCACCGCCCTCGGCCGGTACGACGCGGCCCTTGCCCGCGGCCCCTTCACCGCGGTCCTGGACAGCCCCGGCCGCACCGCCGTCGTCCGCCTCGGCGACGGGAGCCGGTAGTGCTGTGACCCGGTGGGCCTTCCCGGTCACAGCACTCCGGCCTCCGGGGCGGCGGCAAATCCGGTGGCGGGGGTGCGGCGGCTGTGACAGCCTGCCCGCGGGCCGGAGCCGCCGGCCTCTGACGGACCGCCCCCCGGAGCACTTGGTGACAGAGACCTCCGCCACGCCGCCCCGACTCGCGCCGCTGCTCGCGCAGTTCGACTTCGCGCGCGAACGCCTCAGCGCCCGCCTGTCCGGCCCCTTCATGGACAGCGGCGACGGCGCGGCCACCGCCGTGGACGGACCGCTCACCGACGAGGAGTGGCTCTGGGAGCCCGTCACCGGCTGCTGGTCGGTCCGGCGGCGCACCGACGGGCCGGGGCCGCGGGCCACCGCGCTGGCCGGCTGCGGGACGTGGGGCCGCGACGCCGCCGCCTACCCGCATCCCTGGCCGCCGCCGTTCACCACCCTGGCCTGGAGGCTGAGCCACCTCGCGGAGATGCTGGCCCTGCGCGCCGACCACACCGCCGGCAGCCGCACCCTCACCCGCGACCGCCACCCCGTGGCCGGCGGCGCCGCGGAGGCCGTCGCCGCGTTCGAGGCCGGCGCGGCCGCCTGGCGTGAGGCCCTGCTCAGCGTGGACGAGGCCGCCCTCGACACCGTCGGGTACTGCACCTACCCGCACGGCGGCGACGCGGAGGAGCCGTTCATCGACATCGCCTGGTGGGTCAACCAGGAACTGCTCCACCACGGCGCCGAGATCGCCCTCCTGCGCGACCTCCACCGCGACACCGCAACCCGCGCCTGACGCCGCCCCGGAGGGGGCGCCCGTACACGAGACGGCCCCCGTCCGGCCGCGGGGGCCGGACGGGGGCCGTGGTGCCTGCGCGGCCGGTCAGAGCCGGCGGGCGCGGGCGCGGCGCAGCAGGAGGCCGACGGCGGCTCCCGCGAGGGCGATCACGGCGACGCCCGCCGTGGTCCACCACCACACGCTGCTGCCGTCCCCGGCGGCCCCGCCGTCGCCGCTGCCGGCGGGCGGGGTCGCGGAGGGCGCGGACGGGCGGGACACGCCCTCCGCCTCCGCGGACCCGCCGGGCGCGGCGACGGACGGGACGGGCGCCGAGGGCGCCGCCGAGCCGCCGGGGCCACCCGTACCGCCGGAGGCGTCGGGGGAGCTCGGACCGCCCGTGCCGCCCGGGCCTCCGGAGGGGGCCGGGTCCACGACCGGTACGGACACCTCGGCGTCGGCCTGCCCGAGCGCCGGGTACCCGACCCGGACGGTCACCTTCCAGGTGCCCGGCGGCAGAGCCTCGGCCGTGTTCCAGACCTTGCGGTCCGGGCCCGGGTCCCGGACCAGCTTCCAGGGGCCCAGCGTCCGGGTGCCGTCGGCGCTGGTCGCGTCGACCGTGCCGGCGACCGCCCCGTCGACGGCGTCCCCGTCGTTCTCCCAGGTGATCTCCGTGGCGACGCGGCCCTGCCGCTCCCCGGTGACCACCACCTTCAGCGTGGAGCCGTGGGCGCGGGCCGGGACCGGCGCGGCCAGGGCCTGCGCCAGGAACAGGGACAGGATCAGGGCCCCGAGTCCGCTGCGGACGGGGAAGGAGCGTGGTGTGCGCATCGTGTGTGGTGCTCCCTGGTGCGGTGGGATGAAGGAGCCGGCGGACGGCCGCAGGGGTGCGGCCGTCCGCCGGCGGAAGGCCGGCCGGGGGAGGATCAGCCGACCTTCTGGACCGTCCAGACCTGGGTGGCGCGGCCGTCGGCCCGCTGGAGGTCGAGCAGCCACGCGCCGTAGTAGGCGCGGTTGCTGACCGTCAGGGCGTAGGCGCCGCTCGGGTCGGTGACCGTGGTCGAGCCGCTCTGGGCGTTCAGCTTCCACTTCTGCGTGGCGCCGTTGCCGCACGGCTGCTGCGCGATCCACATGCCCTGGGCGGGGGCGCCGCCCGTCTGGAGGCACTTGCCGGAGACGGAGGACTTGATGCGGAACAGGCCGCCGCCCGCGTCCTCGAACAGCCACTGCTGCTGGGCATAGCCGTTGGCGCGGCCGCCGACGAGGACGGTGCCGTCGGCGCTGCGGCCGCCCCACAGCTCGGCGTTCATGCCGGTGCTGCCGTTGCCGAGGGTGTAGCGGGTGTTGGGGGCGGTCCCGCCGCCGCCGGCGCCCGTCGTCTTGAAGACGGTGGTCTTGCCGGCGCCGCTGTCACGGCCGGCGCTGTCGCGGACGGAGACGGCCACCTTGTACTCGGTGCCCGGCTGCAGGTTGTAGATGCGGACGGCCTGCGACTGCACCCACGTCAGGTGCTTGCCGCCCAGCAGGACCTGGTACCAGGAGGCGCCGTCCACCTTCGGCCAGCTGACCACGGCGGAGTTCGACTGGATCTGGCCGACCGTCACGGTCGGTCCGCCGCCCGGCTTCTTCGTCGGGGTCGGCGTGGGCGTCGGCTTGGGGTTCGGGTTGGGGTCGGTGGTCCCGCCGCCGTTGCCCTTGGCCTTCATCAGGAACTGGTTGTCGGCGATGTTCCAGTGCGTCGCCAGGTAGCTGCCCGGTTTCGGGTTCGTGTGGAAGTAGTCGTCGTGGTTGCAGTCCAGGATGTTCTCGGACGCCTTGTTGGTGCAGACGTTGCGCATCTTCGGGTAGTACGGCGTGTCCGAGTAGCACATCACGTCCCACTCGTCGGTGCAGTGGGCGCCGCGGCTGGTGTTCGGCGCGCTGTTGTTGACCGCGCCGAGGTTGTGGCCCAGCTCGTGGGCCGCGGTGTGGCCGCCCCAGCAGCCGGTGTCCGTACGGCCGTAGGAGGGGCCGAAGTTGCTCAGGTTGTTCTGGCCGGGGCGCTCGTCGCCCGCGAAGGTGCCGATGCCGCAGTAGACCTGGCTGTCGGCGAAGATCATGTACTTGCGGTCGCGGCGGTCCAGGCCCTTGGCGGCCAGCGCGCGGTTGGTGGCGCTGAAGTCGGCCAGGGCGTTGGCCGGGAGCTCGATGTTGAGCACGGTGGGCGTGCAGTCGGCCGCCGTCACGTAGCGGATGTGGCGGACACCGCCCGTCTCCTGCGCGCTCATCGAGTAGATGAGGTCGGCGTCGGCCGCCCACTTGCGGAAGGACGCGAAGTACTCGGAGTACCGGTCGCGGTCGGGGCCGTGCACGTACACGACCTGGACGCGGTTGCCGGAGCTGCCGTCGCCGTCGCACTGCACCGTCTGGCCGGCGGGGCCGGCGGCGACGGTCTGGCCGCCGCCCGAGGCCGCGGGGGCGGGGGCGTCCTTGGGGGCCGCCTTGGCGGCCTTGGCGTCGGCGGCGGCGGGCGCGTCCTGAGGACGCCCGCTGCCCTGCGCCGCGGCGTCCGGCTTGGCCGGGTCGGACGCCACGGCCTCGGTCTTGACCGCCGGCGGGACGTCCTTCTTGATGTCGACGTCCTTCGGCGGGGCGTCGGGACCGTGGCTGCACAAGCCCGCGTCCGTGCGGTACACGCCCACGCACTTGTCGCCCTTGGGGGCCGCCTTCAGGCCGTCGTAGACCATGCCGCGCGCCGGCTCGTTGGCGGGCTCGCTCGGCAGGGCCTCCGGCTCCGCGTCGCGGGCGGGTGCCGCGGCCGGGGTGATCGCTTCCGCGATCCCGTCGGCCTGGACGATGGTTTCGGCCTGGGCGTCGTCGCCGAGGCCGGAGTACGCGATGCCCCCCGCCATCACCGCCGCCGATGCCAGGGCGGCGGTGAAGAGTATGAACCGGCGCGGCTTGCGCCGGTGTTCGGGCTTGCTTCGACGATGTCTCGTCATGCGCACCTCAAATCCTTGGTCGGAGGAGTGGGTGCGCGGAAGCCTGCCAGACGGGCGCGGTGGAGAATTCGGACAAACAGGAATGCGGCCCGAGATATCTGACTGTTACCTTCGGCTTTGATTTGATGAACAGTCAAGTTGCTTACGTAGAAGGGAAGTTACGCGCGTAGGGGCGCAATGGTCCAGTCCTTTGGCTCCGCGTCGTTATAAAATCGAAATAAGCGCCCGAGGCTTGTTGACGGCAATTCAGTCAGGGATTCATCTAATTACTACGAACTGAATTCCCCCTGTCACGAGCGGTGAGGAATCCTGCGCTCCGCCTCAGGATCCGCACACCGCCGCGCCATCGCGCCGCGGGGCGTGCGCCACCGGGCCGCTCACCGGTGCCCGAGCTTGACCCACTTCGCGGTGCTCGGAACGCCCTTCGCGTCGAGGAGGAAGAGCATGTGGTAGCCGGGCGGGGCGTCCGCCGCGCCCGGCGGCGTCCGCAACTCCACCGCCCCGGCCCGTACCGCCGTCACCGCCAGTTCCAGGTGGCGCTGGCTCGTGTTCACCGCGTGCGTGACCGTGGTCGGAGCGAGCAGCACCGCCCGCCGGACGGCCGCCGCCGTGGACGTCGCCGCCTCGAACCGCTCCCCGTAGCCCAGTTCGCGTCCCGGCACGCCGTCGAGGGCGGGCCGCCGGCCGCCCTGGTGCAGGTACGCGGGCTCGTACAGCTCGATGCTGCCGTCCATGCCGTCCGTGATGTCGGGGTCGTTGGCGATCTGCTGGAGCTCGTCGCCGGTGACCAGCACCCGCCCGTCCGGCAGGACGAGGGCGTTGGAGTGGTACCCGCGCGGCAGCCGCTGCGCCGGACCGAGCCGCCACCGGCCGCGGGCGTCCCGCAGCTCGATCTGCCGGTACTTCAGGTCCGCCTCCGGGTTGAACGGGCCGTGGCCATAGTCCCGGGTGCTCAGGGCGCCGTTGACGGTGAGGAGCGTCCCGTCCGGCAGGATCAGGGTGTCGTCCTGGGTGCGGCCGAAGGCCCGGGGCTCCTCGGTGGTCCACCGGCGGCCGGTGAGCCGGTAGGTGTTCGGATCCCGCGGATCGCCGCCGAGCACGAGGACGGATTCGGGGCCGCGCAGTCCCGCGGGCAGCGGCACCGCGGAGCCGTAGCCGCGGAAGTCGGCCGGCCGCCGCGGCAGGTCGGCCCGGGTCTCCTTCACCGGGTCGAACACCCACTGCTGGTCGGCGTCCCGGCCGAGGCCGTAGACCATGCCGTCGCGCAGCGAGAAGAGGTGCGGGTAGTCGTTGCGGAACGGCGCGTCCACCCGGAGCCGTTCCGCGGCCAGGCCGACCGGGATCTCGTACGGCGTCCAGGGCACCCGGTGGCGCAGCGCGGGAAAGCGCTCCACGACCGGCGTCGGGGTGCCCGTACCCCGCTCGGACTGGCCCGACATGATGATCTGCCGGCCGTCCGGCACGGTCACCACCGACGGGTACCAGCGGCCGACCGCCATGTCCGCGTTGCGGAACCAGGTCTCGGTCCACGGATCGAAGACGAACGACAGGCGCGCGCCGCTGCCGCCCCTGCCGCCGGTGTTGCCGCCGAAGACGCCGACCATCCCGTTCGGCAGGAACGCGTGCCCCGCGCAGAAGAACGGCGCCGGGCGCGGGGTGAAGGTGCCGTCGGGCATCAGGACGGTCGGCGGCTCCACCTTCCGGAACGCCGCCGCCCCCGTCCCGCGGGCCGGGTCCCACAGGTAGGCGCGGCCGGCGTTCGTCCTGCCGATCCGGTCGGTGGGGCCGGTCTCCTTCGTGGGGTCCACCTCCACCCGCTCGAAGGAGAACAGCAGCACCTTGCCCGTGGGCAGCAGGGCGGCGTGCACGCCGAAGTCGGGGGAGGGGAAGAACTCGGCGAAGCGGCCGAAGCGGGCCGCGTCGAACGCGGTGTTCGTCCTGCGCTGCGAGGCGGCGTGGGAGCCCAGGCTCGCGGTCCGCCTGACCTGGGGGTAGCCGTTGGTGCCCGCCGCCGCCGAACGGCGCCGGGCGTGCGCCCGGGCGTGCTCCTCGCCGAGTACGGCGGCCTCGGCGGGGTCCGCAACCGCCCCGGCTCCGGAGGCGGGGGCCCCGGCGGCGCCGTCCGCGTGCGCCGCGGCGGCCCGCGGGGGCGGCGCGGCGGCGGAGGCCGGCACCGCGGAGGCCGCCGGAGCGAGGGCCGCGGCCAGGGTGGCGGCGAGGCGGAGCGCGGCGGACAGGCGTGCGGAGCGACCGCGACCCGGCATGGGCCCTCCTCCCGAGAACGAAAGCGCCCAGGATAGGAGGAATCACCCGCAAGGCTCGGCTGGGGCGCGTCGTTCCGGCCGAACGGGCAGCCGGTTGGGGCCGTTCGGCGGCGCAAGCCGCTGTGGGGAAACGTTTCAGCAGTGAACCGGACCGCCCGGGAGGGTGAGCCCCCGCACCCGGCGGTGACCGCCCGCACCCGGCGGCTATCCATGGCGACGTGATCAAGCCACTTCGCACCGCACTGACCATCGCCGCCGTGACCGCAAGCCTGGCCGCCGTCTCGCCCTCGGCCGGGGCGACCGCCACGGCGCCGCCCTCCGGCAAGGTGACCGTCGACGTCGCCACCGTCAACGGCTCGGGCTGCCGCCCCGGCACCGCGACCGTCGCCGTCGCCCCCGACAACTCCGCGTTCACCGTCACCTACAGCGACTACCTGGCCCAGGCCGGGGCGGACATCCCCGTCACCGAGGGCCGCAAGAACTGCCTCCTCTCCCTCGTCGTCAACGTCCCCCAGGGCTTCACCTACGCCGTGTCGAAGGTCGACTACCGCGGCTTCGGCAGCCTCGCGGACGGCGCCATCGGCACCCAGAAGGCCAGCTACTACTTCCAGGGCATGAGCCAGACCATGTCCCGCAGCCACCAGTTCCACGGCGCCCTCGACGACAACTGGCAGGTCACCGACACCACCGGTATCGAGGCGCTCGTCTTCGCCCCCTGCGGCGAGAAGCGCAACTTCAACATCAACACCGAGCTGCGCGCCGAAGTCGGCACCTCGGACAGGACCCGCGTCAGCTACATGACCGTGGACTCCACCGACGGCAGCCTCAACACCGTCTACCACTTCTCCTGGAAGGAGTGCCCGGCCCGCTGAGCCGGGCCACCGCCCGCCCCGGGGCGGCGGGCCGCCCGGCCCGCCGCCCTTCCCCCACCCGCCGCGGCCGGTTCACTGAGCGGCAGGCCCCGCGGCCCGCCAGCGGCCCGGCGTCGTCCCGAACTCCCTGCTGAACGCGTGCGAGAACGCGTACGCGCTCCCGTACCCGACCCGGCGCGCCACCGCGGACAGCGGCTCGGAGCCCTCCCGCAGCAGCGCCGCCGCCCGCGTGAGCCGCCACCAGGCCAGGTACGCCATCGGCGGCCGGCCGACGAGCGCCGTGAAGCGGCGCGCCAGCGTCGCCCGAGACACCCCCGCCTCCGCCGCCAGCCGCTCCACCGACCACGGCGCCGCCGGATCCGCGTGCACCGCCCGCAGCGCCGCGGCCGCCACCGGATCCCCCAGCACCGCCGGCCAGGCGCCCCCCGCCCCCTCGGCCGTCCACGACCGGACCATGTACACCAGCAGAAGGTCGAGCAGGTGCGGCACGGCCATCGCCGAACCGGGCCGCGGCGCCCCCAGCTCACCGCCCAACAGGTCGATCGCCGAACGCAGTTCCGGATGGCGGCCCACCCGGTTCGGCAGGTGGACGACCGGCGGCAGCTCCCGCAGCAGCGGGTGCAGGCGGCTGCGGTCCAGCCGGTACTTGCCGCACAGCATCTCCACCCCGCCCGGCCCGCCCGCGTCCCACCCGGCCGGCGCCCCGGCGGGCAGCGTCTCGAACGGCACCGCGCGCGCCACCGCGGCGGCATCGGCGGGGGAGTCCGCCATCACGTGCCCCGTGCCGTGCGGCAGCAGCACCGCGTCGCCCGCGGCCAGCGACACCGCAGGGCCCCCGTCCGGCAGCAGCCAGCAACTCCCCTCCAGCACCACGTGGAAGCCGGCCCCGCCGTACGGCGCGAAGCGCGTGCACCACCTCCCGTGCACCCGCATCCGCTGCGACTCGGCCCGACCCACCCGGACGGCCGCGATTGCGTCACTCACCACATCCACCGCACCACCCTAACCGCGGCCTCACCCGTGAGACGCTCGCGCATCCGGCCGAGCCACCAGCGCATTGAGGGGCTCGAACAGGCCTCCTACGGTGGCGTCATGAGCACCGAAACCAGCATCCCGCAGCGCATCACCGTCGGCGACGTCGAGATCATCCGCGTCGTCGAGTGGCAGGGCCCGTTCGCCCCCGTCGCCGACCTCGTTCCCGAGTCCGCACCGCAGATGTGGGAGGACGGCGGCGCCCTCCTGGCCCCCGATCACTACGAACCCGCCCGCAAACTGGCCGTCATGGCCCTCCAGACCTGGGTCGTGCGCAGCGCGGGCCTGACCGTCCTCGTCGACACGGGCATCGGCAGCGGCCGCGACCGGCCCGAGTCCCCGGACTACCACCAGCGGCAGAGCGACCTCCTCGGGGACCTCGCCCGCGCCGGGGTCCGCCCGCAGGACGTCGACGTCGTCGTCAACACCCACTTCCACGCCGACCACGTCGGCGGGAACACCACCGGCCCCGCCGGGGAGTGGGTCCCCGCCTTCCCGAACGCCCGCTACCTCCTCCCCGCCGCCGACGACCACCACTTCGGCCCCGGCGGCGCCTACGGCGGCGGCCGCAGTGCCGACGACCGGCTGATGTACGAGGACAGCATCGCGCCCGTCCACCGCTCCGGGCAGGCCCGGCTGTGGGACGGCGCGCTCCGCATCGACGCCCACCTCACCCTCGAGTCGGCCCCCGGGCACACCCCCGGCTCCGGCGTGCTGCGGCTCGCCTCCCGCGGCGAGCGCGCCGTCTTCACCGGCGACCTCCTGCACAACCCGGTGCAGATCCTCCACCCGTCCTGCAACAGCTGCTTCTGCATGCACCCGGTGCAGGCCGCGGCCAGCCGCCGCAGGATCCTCGAACGCGCCGCGGACGAACGGGAGCTGCTCATCCCGGCCCACTTCGCCGGCCCCGGAGCGGTACGGGTGCGCCGCCGGGGCGGCGCGTTCGGCTTCGCCCCCGCCGCCTGACCGGGCCCGGGCACCCGCGTGCAGGCCGGCGGCGCGGCGCAGGGGAGCGCGCCTACCGGCCCCGCGTGCCCGCCCCCGCTCGCCGGGCGTGCACCGGGCCCCCGGGACAGAACACCTAGGGCAGGGCCTTGCGGAGTTTCGCATGGAGGTCGGCGGCCAGGTCGGACTTCGACGGCGGCTTCGCGGACTGCAGGCGGCCCAGTTCCGCCGCGAACGTCTGAGTGAACGCGCCGTAGAGAGGGGTGCGGGGCCGCTGCACGGCCTTCTGGAGCGCAGGCAGCAGCGTGCCCTGCGCGTACTCGGGCCGGCCCTGCGCGTCCCGCGGCATCCGGTCGGTGCGCTCCCCCGAAGGGGACGCGGACGGCGTCCTGGCGTCCTCGGAGAGCTTGCAGCGGACCCCGTTGTCGTCGTACGCGGAGCGACGGGTCGCGGCGAAGCCGGCGTTCAGCAGGCAGCGTTCGCTCCTCGCGTCGGTGAGATACCGGACGAGGTCCTCCGCGGCGCGGGCCCGCGCGGAGCTGGTCGTCACCGCCAGGTTCTGCCCGCCGAGCACGGCCCGCCCGGGCAGGGGGGCGACACCGAGCTGATCCGGCGTCAGCGACTGGTGGAGCGCACCGTAGGCGTACGGCCAGTGGCGCAGGAACGCGGTGCGGCCGCGCGCGAAGTCGGCGAGGGAGTCCGCCTCGTCGGACCGGGCGGCGTCCGGGAGCGTGTAGGCGGCCTGGGTGCGGCTGCGCAGCTCGTCCAGCCCGGCCTCCAGCACCTCGGGCGTGCCGGTGTAGCGGCCGGCGCCGTCGGTGAGGCGCAGGCCGTCCACCGCCGAGGCGAACGCCTCGATGCCGTTGACGGTGAGGCCCTCGTACGAGGCGTCGAGCTGCGCCGTCCACCCCTTCTCGTACGCCTCCGCGGGCTTGCGCCCCGCCGCGCCGAGGGCCTCGGTCAGCTGCTGCACCACGGACCAGCGGGTGTCCTTGCCGAGTTCGGGGTCCGTCACGCCGGCGCTCTTGAGGTAGTCGCGGCGGTAGTACAGCAGCCCGACGTCGCTGTTGAAGGGGACGGCGTACACCTTGCCGCCCCATTTGGCGGTCGAGGCCACGGACGGGATGACGTCCTGGTCGTCGACCAATGTGCCGGGCAGCTCCCGGACGAGGCCGGCGGCCGCGAACTCCGGCACCCACGTCACGTCCAGGTTGACGACGTCGTACTCGGCGCTGCCGGACTGGAGCGCGCCGAGGAGCTGGCTGCGCTGCTGGTCGGCGGAGCCGGGCAGATCGACGAGGCGGGCCCGCCAGCGGGTGCCGGCGGCCGCCTGCGTCTTGTTCCACTCCTCCACGAGCTGCCGGCGGATGCCGCCCCTGCCGGTGACGTCGACCCCGCTGGCGAGGACGATGTCCCCCGGCGGGTCCACGGCGTGGGACGCCCCGGACCCGCCGCCCGCAGTCGCGCCGCCGGACCCGCTGTCCGGGGCGGCGTCGCACGCGGGGGCCAGGAGCAGTGCGAGCAGCGCGGCGAGCACGCCGCCGGGCCGGCGCCGCCCGCCGCGGAGCGTGCGGCGTGCGGCCGCCGGGCGGGCGGCCGTCACCGGGTCGTGCCTCATGCCTCGTCCCCCGTTCCGGTCCTGGCGACCTCTTCCCGCAGCCGGGTGATGAGGTCCCCCCTGGTGTCCAGGCAGCGTCCGCCGCTCCCCTCGGCGACGGCCGCGGCCGGCTTCTCCGGGTCGCAGGCGCCGTCCAGGAGGGCCATGACCACGGGGACCCCCTTCGTCCGGGCAGACTGGAGCAGGGTGTCCAGGCGCCCGGGCTCGGCGAGCCGGCCGTTGTCCTCGCCGTCGGTGAGGAACACCACCAGCTGCGGGCGGTGGTCGTCGGTGCCGCGCCGGGCCATCTCGTCCAGGGCGGCCGTCAGCGCCCGGTACGGGTCCGCCTCCAGGTCCATGACGGGCGCGGCGGCCACGGCGCGCTGGGCGTCCGCGCGCTGCGGGTGCCTGCCGAACGGGAGCACCTCGGTGTGGTGGCGGCCGGTGCGGGGGTCGCTGGCGACTCCCCACACGCCGTAGTCGTCATGTCCGCCGAGCCCTGCCAGGGACTGGGAGATGATGCCGGGCGCGCCGCCCGCCCCGGTCCACAGGTCGCCCATGGAACCGGAGGAGTCCAGCAGGAACAGCACCCGGCCGGGCCCGTTGGCCTCCCGGTAGCCCTTGAGCGCGGCGGCCATGGCCGCCGCGGACGCGGGGCCGGCGAGTGTGCCCGGATCCTCCAGGGCCCCGAACGTGCTGAACGCGGCCTTGCCGTCCGTGTCCCCGCCCTTCCCGGCGCCGTCCGCGCCGAGCGGGAGGTGGCCGGCTGAGGCGCTGCGGAACCCGTCCTCCCCGAACACGGCGAGCCCGCCCTTCCCTGTGCCCGGCGCGTTGCCGGTGAGCCAGTCGTGGAACCGCCGCACCGCGTCGTCGCGCTGGTCGGTTTTCCGGACTGCGCCCACCCAGCGGACCCGGACGAACGTCGGGGCGAGCCCCGGCACGTCCGCCGGGTAGGCGGCCATCCGCCGGGTCCGCGTCGTGCTGTCGCAGCCCACGCCGGTCCTGAGCAGGAACTCCGGGACGAGGGCGGCGGTCCGCTCGTCCACCGCGTCGTCGTCGGGCAGCGTGCACAGCAGGTCCACGCCGGTCCGTGCGGGCAGCCCGGCCTGCGACACCGCCCGCTCGGCCCTGGCCGGGTCGTCCTGCCCGGGGCCGTGGAGGGCGACCGTGGCGAAGAGGCCCGCGTCGGTGTGCTCGGGGTCCGTGCGGCGCACCTCGGCCCCGGGGTCCCGCTGCCGCAGGGCCGCCGTCAGGGCGGCGAGGGGCCCCGTACGGTCGCGCAGCGCCTCGCCGGAGAGGTTCTGCGGGACGGCGAGGACGACGGGCGAGTACGCGAACGGTGCCGGGTCGGCCGTCAGCTCGGCGTACGCGGACTCGTCCGCCGGGGGACGGGCCCGCTCGACGCTCGCGGGCGAGGCGGGGATCCAGATGTCGGGCTGCGGGCCGATGTCGCGCTGCGGGTTGTTCTCCTCGCCGGCGGGCCGCAGCCAGTGGCCGGACTGGCGGCCGAACGCGGTGACCACGGCGGCGGATCCGGCGCTGTAGACGGTGATGCCGGAGCGGCGGCAGCCGTCGGCGGTCCGGTTCCCGGCGGAGGAGAGGTAGGCCTCGGCGGCCTTGCGGACGGTCGGCTCCAGGTCGGGGTCGGTGAGCAGCCGCAGTTCCAGCGGGGGCCGGCACGGCGGCCGGTCGGCGCCGCCGAACCAGGCGAGGCCGGCGAGGACGAGGGAGACCGCGGCCGCGGGCACGCCGACGAGCTTCGCGAGCCGCCGCGGATCGAGCGCCCGCCCCGCCGCCCGCCCGCCGGAGCCCTTCCCGCCCCCGCTCCCCCCGGAGCCGCCTCCGCCGTTTGTGCCGGAGCCGTTCCCGTCACCGGCGGCGCCCTCGCGGGTTCCGCCGTTCGCCGAGCCCGAGCTGCCCCCGCCGCCTGTGCCGGAGCCGACTCCTCCGCCGGCTGTGCCGGAGCCGCTTCCACCGCTCCCTGCGCCCGAGACGCTGGTTCCGCCGGGCAGGCCGGAGCCGACCCCTTCGCCGACCGCGCCGTTGTCGCGTCCACCGCCAGGGGTGCCTGGGCCGCTGCCTCCACCCTGTGCGCCGGAGTTGCTCCCTCCGTCGGCTGCACCGGAGGTCTTCTGGTCGTCGGACCCGGCGCGGCCTCCGGCGCCGTTCGTCCCACTGCCGCCGAGGCCGGCTGTGCGGCCGTGAGAGGTGCCGGCGTCGCCGGTACCGCCCGAGCCTCCGGTACCGCCCGAGCCTCCGGTACCGCCCGAGCCTCCGGTACCGCCCGAGCCTCCGGTACCGCCCGAGCCTCCGGTACCGCCCGAGCCTCCGGCACCGCCCGAGCCTCCGGCGCCGCCCGAACCGCGGGCGCCGCCCGCGCCGTTGCGACCGGCCGCCACCTCGGGATCATCTGAGCCGTTCGGGCTGCCCGGGCTGCCCGCGTCGGCTGTTCCACCGCGACCGGCCGTGCCCTCGGGCTTGCCCGTGTCGCCGTCAGCGGTGGAGTCGTCGCGCGGACCCGGCCCAGGGTGTGCGGTGTCGGCGTTCGGGCCGGTTCCGGGGTGCGTCGGCTTGCCGTCCTCGTGCGGCTCCGTGCCCGTGGGCGTGGTCACCGGTAAGCGCGGCGGACGGGCGGCGACCGCGAGCAGGACGTCGGCGCCCGATGTCGCCGGGCGGCTCTGCGGCTCCCACGGCTCGGGCGGTTCCCGGAGGGTGGTGTGGTGGGCCGACATGCAGGCCCGGATCCGGTCGGCGAGCCCGGTGAAGGTGACCTCTCCGCCGCCGCCCCCCAGCCCGCCCTCCAGCAGCTCCACCAGCCGGGCGGTGAACGGCGTGGGCGTGTCGTCGTCTCCGGCGTCGATGCGGTTGTTGGCCTGGACGCTCATCAGCAGCGAGGTCCGCCGGCGCTGCGTCGTGCCGAGCGCGTCCCACGCCGCCGCCGCGTTGCCCGCGTAGCAGCAGTCGAGCACGACCACCACCTGCTCCGCCCGCGCCCCGGACAGCACGGCCAGAACCCCCTTCCAGGGCGCGGCGCCGAGGAAGACGGACTCGGCTCCGGGGACGACGGTCGCCCGGCGCATCTGGAGCCACAGCCCGTCGCCGGTGCTGGGGACGGCCCCGTGCCCCGAGAAGTAGAGGAACAGCAGCCCTTCGGCCTGCGCGGCCGCCTTGTACAGCTCGCGGTCGAACTCGTCGACGTTGCGGGGCCGGGAGGCGACGACGCTGCCCGGGCCGAACACCCCTCCCGCGCGGAGCGCCCGCTCCAGTTCGGTGAGGTTGTGCGCGACCGCAGGGAGGTCCCCGGACACCCCCGCCGGATGCCTCGGCTGCTTGAAGGCGTACTCGGGCACGCCGACGAGCAGCGCCCGGTTCACCTTCCCGCGCGGGTCGAAGCGCGCCACCCGGCTATCTCCCGTCATTCTCCGGAGCGACCTCGACCTCCGGGGGCTCGCCGCGCTCGACGGCGCGGCGGTTCTCCCGCCATGCGCGGACCCCGCTCTTCACCTGCTCGTACACTTCCTCGAACAGCTTCGGCGCGGCCGCGCCCACGAGTACGAGCAGGATGTCCATCGCGGCGCCCATGGGGCTGCTGTCCGGGTCCTGCGCCGACGGCTGCTCCCGGATCTCCAACCGGCCGCCGTTGCGGAGCAGTTCGAGCCGGTGCTCCCGCTCCAGCCACGCCTTCAAGGCGGCGACGTCCGCGTCGTTCGCGCCCCGGACCATGCGTACGCGGATGGTGTTGTTCGCCAAAGCTCCCCCCTCAGCCACAACTCCTCATGATGTCACGCGGGTCGGGGCCGGGGGAGGGTTGTGCACGATCGGGTGGCCGAGGACCAGGACGAGGAACGACGGCGTCCGCGACAGCTTGCCGTACCTGTCGCCGTACTCCTCCCGCCGGGCCGGGTCGGCCCGCGGCTCGTACAGCTCGCGCAGGCCCAGTCCGGCGCGGTGCACGTCGGCGGTCATCGCGCCGAGGGGGCGGCGGAAGAACCGGACGACGGGCGCGGGCGACCCGAAGCCCTGCCACTCGTCCGCCAGTTCCTCCACGCGGAAGTAGTCGCCGCTGGGGGACATGGAGAAGTCGTTCAACGGGTGGTGCGTGGAGACCACCACGGTGCCGCCCGGGGCGAGGACCCGACGGAACTCGGACAGGACCGGCACCCAGTCCTCCAGGTAGTGCAGGGTGAGCGAGGACACCACCACGTCGACGGACGCGTCCGGAAGGAAGTGCAGCGGCTCCCGCAGGTCGTGGACGCGGACCTCCGCCCGGTCCCCGAGCCTTGCGCGGGCCAGCCCCGCCAGGGTCGGGCTCGCGTCCAGGGCGATGACCCGTGCCGCGCCCCGGTCGGCGAGCCAGGCGGTCAGCCGTCCGCCCGCGCAGCCGGCCTCCAACACCGTGCGTCCCGCGAGCGGCGGGCACGCGGCCTGTACGGCGGGCCGGTCCAGCAGCGTGTTGTGGACGTTGTCCGCGCTGCCCCGGTCGTACCGGACCGCGAAGTCCTCGTAACCCGCGTCGTGCGCCATGGCGTTCCCCCTCGTCTCGCGCGCCAACGTACCGCGGGGCGGCGGCCCCGCGGCCCCCTCGGCGCGGGGCCGGGTCAGCCCGGGAGGGGGTCGCGGTCCAGGAGGTCCGCCATGGCGGCGGGCAGCGGCGGGCCGTCCAGTGCGGGCCGGCCCGGCCCCCGTGCGGCCGCCCACAGGACGCGCGGCCCGAACAGGGTGCCGACCCCGGACCGCAGCGTCATCACCTGCGTCAGGGCGCGGGTGACGGTGTGGTCCCCGGTCGCGGTGTGCACGAGGCGGCCTACGTAGCGGTTGGCGAGCCGGTCGACGGCGCCCGGCGCCCGGCCCCGGCAGCCCGGCAGGCCGACGTCCCCGCCTGTCGCGAGCAGCCAGGCGGCGGTGCCCGGCGCTGCGAGGGCGCGCTGTGCCCGCCGGGTGAACCCGGGCCCGCAGACGGCGCCGGCCCGGGCGGCGGCCTCCCGAAGGGCGAGCGCCCCGAGGGCGGCCACGGACATGCCGTGCCCGTACACGGGGTTGAGGGCGCAGGCGGCGTCGCCCAGCACCAGGAGCCCCTCGGGCATCGGGCGGTTCTCGTAGCGGTGGCGCCGGTTGGCGGTGGCCCGGGTGACGATGACGTCGGAGAGCGGTTCGGCGCGCGCGAGGAGGTCCGCGGCGAGCGGGCTGCGCAGCCGCCGGGCGAACGGCTCGAAGTCCTCGTTCGCGCCCGTCGGGTTGGCGCCGCGGCTGCCGGCGAGGCTGACGAGCCATTCGTCGTTCTCGACGGGCAGGATCGCCGCGTACCGGGCCGGCCCGCCCGCGCCGGACTCCGGCTGGATGGTGACGACGGGCCACCCCCGCGTCGGGAGGGGCGCCCGGTACCGGCGGGTGGCGTACGCGACGCCGGGGTCGACGACCTCGGGCGCGGGGGACGGCAGGCCCAGCCCGGCCAGCCAGCGCGGCGTACGGGAGCCCCGGCCGGTGGCGTCGACCGTCAGGGCCGCGGCGATGTCGGTGTGCGTCCCGTCGGCGTGCCGGACCCGGGCCCCGCGCACCCGCGTGGCGCCGCCGAGCAGCGCCACCGCTTCCGCCCCGTGCAGCAGGCGCACCCGGGGGATTTCCAGGAGCCGGGAGCGCACGGCCGCGTCGATGAGGGGGCGGCTCGCGGCGATCAGGAAGTGGGACTCGGGCCAGAGCCGGTACCAGCCCGCGGGGGACAGGGCGACCATCGCCGCCGGGACGGGCACCCGGTTCGCGCCGGCCGCCAGCCACCGCGCGCAGGTCCCGGGCAGCAGCGCCTCGACGGCCTCGGCGCCGCCCGACCACAGCATGTGGGCGTGCCGTGCCTGCGGCAGGCCCCGGCGCGGCGCGCCCGCGGGCCCCGCGGTGGGCGGGCCGTCGCGTTCGACGACGACGACCTCGTCCGCGTACGGGGCCAGCGCGGCCGCGGCGAGCAGGCCGGCGAGCCCGCCGCCGAGGACGAGTGCGGTCTGCGGTCCGGGGGCGCCCGGGCGGCGCGGGCGGCCGGGGGCGGGGGAGGCGGGCATCCTGGTCAGCCGCTCTCCGGGATGCGGGCCCGCAGCGGCCGCCGCAGGCGCGCCGCGGAACCGAGCCGGGCGAATTCCACGCCGAGCAGGCCCAGCTCCTCGTACCCGGCCGCGACGGGATACGGGCGGGCCGGGCCGGCCGGGGCGGGGGCGCCGTCCTCCGGGCGGCCGGCGGCGCGGGCCCGGAGCGCGGCGCGGACCAGGGCGGCCTCGGCGGCGGTGCGTGCCCGCGCCGGCGAGTGCCCGGCCGCCTCGGCCTGCCGCTCCAGCAGGGGGCGGCTCGCCTCGTCCATGTACGGGGCGAGGTCGTGGATTGCGTCCGCGACCTGGGTGGCCCGCTGCGTCGCCCGCATCGTGACCGGTGACCACACGGGCAGCCGCATCGTGGTGAACCGGGCGTCCGGATGGTCCTGCAGGGCCCGCCACACCGGGTACATGCGGCGGTGGGCGCGCCAGGCGCGCCAGGACTCCTCCAGGCGGGGCCCGGCGAGCGGCATGAGGAACCCGCAGGCGCCCAGGCCGGCGCCGACGCCGGCGACGGGCGGGGCGGCCGTGGTGCTCAGGGCGTCCAGGTCCGCGCCGAGCCAGCGGGCGGCGAGCGCGGTCCCTTTGAGGAGGCCGAAGGCGAGGTTGAAGCTGAACGCGGTGACGAGGGTCAGCAGTCCGGTCCTGACCCAGCCGCGGTCGAGTTCGCGCGCCCAGCGCAGGCAGGTGCGGGTGACGACCAGCGCGGCCCCGGTGTGGGCCGCCAGGTACACGACGATCAGCTCGCGGATGAACGGCGTGCGCGCGTAGTGGGTGTCGAAGTCCTGCCGGCGTTCCACCGGCGCGTCACCGAGGGCGAACAGGACGGCGAGGGCGGTGATGACGGCGGCGGTGCCGCCGATCCAGCCGAGCGCCTGCCTGCGCTGCGTCCGCGGCGGGCCGCCGCGCCAGTGGAGGATCAGCACCAGGGAGGCGCAGGAGAACGAGACGACGATGGAGTAGACGAGCGGCGCGCTGAAGTTCGGCACGCCCGTCCAGCGGTTGACGCGTTCGACGACGGGCGGTGCGGCGAAGAACCAGCCGCCGGCGCCCGTGGCGATCAGTGCGCAGACGGAGCGCACCATGGGCGAGCGCCAGCCGCGCAGCAGGGCGGGGAGTTTCACCGCGAGGGCCAGGGCCATGGCGGTCGCCGGTATGAAGTAGTCGCTGCCTCGCATCATCGGACGTCACGGCGTCCGGGGGAGGCCGGGGCAGGCGCCGGGGTCCGGTTCCGGACAGGTGGCTGCGGCGGTGTCCACGGTCTCGGCGAGTCTTCCGTACCCGTCTCTCAACGACCCTCCAGGCGATGGGTGCAGGGGGCGTTCGGGCTGCCGGCGCGCTCCTGCGACCTGCGATACCAATAGATCACGGATGGGAACGCTCACGCAATCGAGTGTCGGCAGGTGGACCGGGAGCCGCCGCGCCGTGCCGCGCGGAAACACCTGACTTCCGGCGGCCGTCGGTGGTTCCTGGTGAAATGCCGTCTTTTGTCGTGCCGTTGAGGTGGCCGAAACCGGTCGATGTGCCGAACGGGGCTTGTGGCGGACCCCGTTCGGCGGTGGCGATGGCGGTGGCGGAGGCCGGTCAGGCTCCGGCGGTCGCCGGGGCGGCCGTGTCCCGGTCGGCGGGGGCGGCGGCCCGGGGGCTGTCCTCCGCGGGCTGCGGGATGCGGTGCAGGCCGCGGCGGTCGTACAGGCGGGTGGCGCCGAAGCCGAAGAGGAGGGCTCCGGCCAGGGCGAGGCCCATGGAGGTCCAGGCGCGGGCCAGGCCGGCGCCGGCCTGAGCGTCGAAGTACAGCAGGGAGCGCAGGCCGCCGGTCAGCTGCCGCAGCGGCTCGAACTCGGAGAGCGTGCGGAAGAACCCGGGCAGCGCCTCCAGGGGCACGGTGGCGCCGGAGGAGGGGACGGCCATCGCGATGAAGACGATCGTCGAGACCAGCATGCCGGGCGTGCCGAACGCGGCGAGGAGGGCCAGTCCGCTGACGCCGACCACGGCGATGGTGCCCACGGAGTACAGCCACAGCAGGCCGAGGTGGGAGGCGTCCATGTCGAGCAGGCCGACCGTCGTCGCCTCGACGAGCGAGCCCATGATCACGGAAAGGCCGAGCATGAGGGTGATGGAGATGCCGAGGGTGCGGACGCGGCTGGTGTGGCGGACGGGGGTCCGGCGGCGGAAGGGGCCGAAGTCGGTGTGGAGGTAGCCGAGGGCGTTGTCGACCTGGGAGTGGATGACGTTGGCCCCGAGCATGCCGCACACGAGCAGGACGAGCGCGTAGTAGAAGGCGCTCAGGCCCATCGCGCTGCGCGCGCCGAGCGGGTGCCCGTCGGCGACCTCCACGGCCACCGGGTCGGCCAGCATCAGCTTGGCGGCCGGCGGCAGCGGGGTCTGGGAGGCGGGCCGCCCGCCGCCCGCCTTCGCGAGGAGGTCCTTGCCGAGCTGGGCGGAGGCCGCATGGGCGGCCTTCTGGGTGGCCTGCGTGGCCATGGAGGAGCCGAAGCTGCCGGCCGCCTGGTTCGTCAGCACCGTCAGCTTCGGGCGGGCCGGCTGCGGCTCCGCCTGGCCGTGCCCCTGCGTCGGGGACTGCGCCTGGCCCTGGGCCTGCGCCGGCCCCTTGCCCTGGGCGGCGGCCTGGCCCTGCCCGGTCTGCGCGGGCGCCGGCTGCCCCGGGGCGGCCAGGCCGGACACGGCCGCGGTGAAGTCCGGCGGCACGACGAGCGCGCCGTACACCTTGCCCTGGCCGAGCCGCTTGTCGGCCTCCTGCCGGGTCAGGACCTGCCAGTCGATGCTGCGGTCGTCCGCCGCCGACGTGCGGATCCCGGAGACGACCTGCTCGCCGAGGTTGGTACGCCTGCCGTCGCCCGCGTCCGCGCCGCGGTCTTCGTTGACCAGGGCGACCGGCAGGTCGCGGAGGTTGCCCTTGGGGTCGACGTTGCCGCCGACGTACAGCAGGGCGAACAGGGTGGAGACGACGGCGAGGATGAGTCCCGAGCCGATCCACAGCCGCGGGCTGCGGAGCACGGAGGGCGGAGAGGAGGTCATGGGGGCTCCCGGGGGCTTGCCGGCAGAAAGCTGGATACTTGAGGTATCCAGCACTAGATAGTTGCACTATCTTGAGAGTGTGTCCAATCGGCCCGGCGGAGTCCGGCCGCACCAGAGCGAGGAAGCATGAAGATCTCGGAGCTCAGCCGCAGAACCGGCGTGCCGGTCGCCAGCATCAAGTACTTCCGCCGTGAGGGCCTCCTCCCCGCCGGCCGCGCGACCGCCGCCACCCTGGCCGAGTACGGCGACGAACACGTCCAGCGGCTGCGGCTGATCAAGGCACTGACCGCGCTCGGCGGACTCTCCATCGCCGCCACCCGCGACGTCCTCGCCGCCCTCGACCGGGCCGACACCATCGACGGCACCCTCGGCGCGATCAGCTACGCGCTCCCCGTCCCCGTCGCCGAATCACCCGCCGCCGACTCCGACGAGGACGCCCGCGCCGCAGCGGCCGCCGAGGCCGACGTCGCGGAACTCGTCGCCGCCATGGACTGGCAGGTCCCCGCCGCCTCCCCGCACGTCCGCGGACTCGCCACCGCCCTCAAGGAGCTGCGGCGGCTCGACCCCCACTACCGGCCGGACCGGCTCGTCGCCTACGCCGGCCTGGCCCGCTCCATCGCCGGCCTCGACCTGGAGCGCGCCGCCGCCATCGACGACCCCGCGGCCCTCGCCGAGCAGGCCGTCATCGTCTTCGCCCTCTCCGCGCCCGTCCTGGAACTGCTGCGCCGGCTCGCCCAGGAAGACCTGGTGCGCCGCCGCATCGCCCGCGACGCCGACGCCGAGGCGACCGCCGGCACCCCGGAGCCGACCGGCACCGGGGCGCCCTGACCGCCCCCGCCCGCGGGGCGGGCCGTCAGGCGGCGAAGACGCGCGCGAAGTGGGCCGTCAGCCCGGCCGCCGTCTCCGGCGCCGCGACCGGCGCCAGCCGCACCCCCAGGTAGCCGTCCGGTCGCACCACGAACGCCGTCGCGCCGCCCGGCCCGTACGCCCGGGCGAACTCGCCCCGGCCGTCCACGAACACCGGCAGCGGCGCGGCGTCCGAGGCCGACCCCTCGTACGTGGCGTCCACCGCCGCCCCGTGCCACTCCCGCCCCCCGCCGCCCCCGGACGTGTCCGGCGGCGCGAGGACCACGCACGCCTGCGGCCCGGACCCGTCCGCGCCGCCGCCCGCGGCCGACCGGCGGGCCAGCGCGGCGAGTTCGCCGCACGCGGCCAGGTCCGCCGCCGATTCCGCGTACAGCACCAGCACGTGCCCGCGGTCCCGCAGCAGGTCGAACAGCCGCAGCGGCACCGCCGCGACCCCGCTCGTCAGGCCGCCGCAGTCCGGGGCGCGCTCCCCGGGCCCCGGCCCCCCGCCGTCCCCGGCGCGCGGGCCGACCACAGGACTGCCGGGGTACGCCACCAGCAGCTGCGCCTCGCGGAGCAGGGCCGTGTCCGCGTCCTCCGCATCCGAGGCGGCGCCCTGCCGGGCGTGCCGGACCGTCCGGCCCACCACCTCCTCGCCGACGGGGTGCCGCTCGGCGTGGTAGCTCTCCAGCAGCCGCGGGTGCGCCCGGCCCGCCACGGCGAGCGCCAGCTTCCAGGCCAGGTTGTGGGCGTCCTGGATGCCGGTGTTCATGCCCTGGGCGCCGGTCGGCGGGTGGATGTGCGCCGCGTCGCCCGCGACGAACACCCGGCCGTCCCCGTAGCGGTCCACCAGGCGGTGGCTGATCCGGAACACCGACGACCAGCGCAGCGCCGACGCGGTGACCGGCTCGGGCGCCAGCCGGTCCAGCACGGCCTGGATGTGCTCCAGCCGCGGCCCCCGGTCGGTCTCCAGCCCGTGCGCGACCCCGTCCGCCCCGCCGCGGCCGTGCCCGGCCGCGGACAGCTCGGGCGGTACGAGCATCGACATCCGGTACCGGTGGCGGCCCGGCAGCGGAATGCACACCAGCACGTCGTCCACCGCGCCGTCCGCACCGTGGTGCAGCGACCGGACGCCGTACCCCGCGGGCAGGCTCCAGTCCACCTCCACGTCGCCGAGCATGTACTCCTCGGGGAACGCGCCGCCCTCGAAGGAGAGGCCGAGCCCCTTGCGGACCGTGCTGTGCGCCCCGTCGCAGCCCACCAGGAACAGCGAGCGGACCTCCTCGTCGCCGCCGTCGGCGGTGGTGATCCGGCTGAGCACGCCGTCCGCGTCCTGGACGAACGACACCAGCTCGGCGCCGCGCTCGACGCGGGCCCCGAAGCGGGCCAGGTGCTCCTCCAGGATCCGCTCCGTCTCGTACTGGGGGAGCGCCGCGAACCCGTACGGCACCTCCGGCGGCAGCCGCAGGTCGATGCGCCCCTGCTCGGCCCCGTCCACGTACAGCAGCTGCCCCCGCATCGGGACGGCGGCCTCCAACGCCGCGCGGATCAGGCCCATCCGGTCCCACACCTCCAGGGTGCGGGGCTGGATCCCGACCGCCTTCGCGTACGGCAGCCGGCCCGGCAGCCGGTCGATGATGCGGCAGTCCACGCGCTGCCTGCGCAGTTCCGCCGCCGCGGTCAGTCCGACCGGTCCGGCGCCCACGATCAGCACATCGGTGTCCGTCACTGGCCCTCCCGGGGCAGTCCCCGACCGCATGTCCTCCCATCGTCGGCCCGGGCCCCGGCACCGGCCACTCGGCGCCGGAGCCCGCGCCCGCCCGCCCCGGACCGGATCCGGGCGGGCGCGGCGGCGCCGCGTCAGACGGCGCGGGGCCGGTCGTCCACCACCGAGCGGAGCTTGCCGCTCGTCGGGACCCGGTCGAGGGCGGCCCCGTCCACCGCCTCGACCACCAGCTCCAGCAGCCCCTCGGCGACGGCCGAGCGGAGCTCCGGGTAGCCGGACAGGAAGGCCTCGCGCAGCCGCCGCGGGTCCGTCCCCGCCGTCCGCTCCACCCGCACCGCCAGCCGCTCCCGCTCCGGGCCGGCGCCGATGCGGAGCTGCAGCTCGCCGCGGTGCCCGCCCTCGCCGGCCAGCTCCGTGAAGCGGCGGTGGTTCAGCAGGTAGGTCGCCACCCGAACGGTGTCGCCCGTCCGCCCCAGCAGCTCGAAGCGGGGGGCGAGGCTGCCGCACGGGCAGCGGCCGGGGAGCTCCCGGCCCAGGTCGCCGATGACGTACCGGCCCAGCTGCTGGCCGCGCCGCGCGTGCGTCGCGAACACCAGCCGGCCCGTCTCCCCGGGCGCCGCCGGCCGGTCCTCCACCTCGTCGAGGACCTCCAGCGTGTGCAGGTCGGCGTGCAGGTGGTGGACGCCGCCCGAGCTCTCCGTGCACTGGTAGCCGAGCGGGCCGAGGTCCGTGCTGCCGTAGGTGAGGGAGCGCACCACCTCGATGCCGAAGTCCTCCTTCAGCACCCGCTGCTGCTCCGGCGTGAAGTGCTCGCCGCCGTAGAAGACCTTGCGCAGGCCCCCGTAGGCGCGCAGCGCGTCCGCTTCCGCGTGCAGCAGCTGCCACAGGTAGGACGGCATCCCGAAGAGGGTGTCCGCCCGGTGCTCGACGATCGCCCGCGCCGTCGCACCGTGGTCGGGGCCCGCCGCCAGCGGCAACTGCACCCCGCCGAGCCGCTCCAGCACGGAGAAGAAGCTGATGAAGCTGCCGTACATGCCGCCGCAGTAGAACAGGTTGGCGGTGCGGTCCCCGACCGGGTCGTACCCGGCGGCGATCAGGCCGCGGGCCGCCGCCCGCATCTGCGTGTCGTAGTCGTCGTAGCTGAACAGGGACAGCGCTGGGGCGCCGGTGCTGCCGCCGCTGTGGAAGTACAGCTCCGCGTCCTCCCGCGCCACCCGCGCGTTGCGGGCCTGGACCTCCTCCTTGCCGACCAGCGGCCCCTCCGGCCGCGGCAGGACGACCGGGCGCGCGAGGTCGTCCAGGCAGGCGGTCGTCGCGAACAGCTCGGGGTCCGCCTGCACGGCGACGCGCCGGCTGTAGCGCTGGAGCGCGTACACGCCGTCGTGCGGCTCGCCCGCGTAGCTGTGCGGCATCGCCCCGACCGGGGTGACCCGCGTCGCGCCGGCGGCCAGGACGGTGCGGGACAGCTCGGCGATGTCGGTGCGGCTGCCCGCGATGCCCGCGGTCTGCAGGTAGCGGCGCATCGGGCGCAGCGTCGCGATCAGCTCCTTGCGGGGCAGCGGCTTGACCCACACGCTGCGGTGCAGCGGGGACGCCGTCAGCGGCGGGCGGGTGTCGGCCATGACCCGCCACGAGCCGTCGGGGGCGGCGAACACGCGGGTCAGGCCCAGGTGCTCCTCCAGCCGGGCCACGAGCTCGGTCGTGGTCAGCTCGGCCTCCTCGGCCGGGTCGGGCACACCGGCCGGGCCCGCCGGGACGGCCGGCGGGCGGGCGCCGAGGACGGCGGCGAAGCGCTCCGCGAACGCGAACACCTCCGCCTCGTCCCGGGTGTCGAGGTAGACCACCTGCGGGCTCGAGCAGGCCTGCTGCTCGTACAGGCACACGTCGTCCGCGAGGGCCTCCAGCACGGCCCGGTCCGACCAGGCGGCAGCCGTCAGGTAGGCGAAGGAGATCCGGTGCCCCCACTCCACCAGCCGGCAGCCAGCCGGCACGTGGGCGGCCACCCCCTCGACGGCGGCCTCCCCGCCCCACACGGCGACGGCGTCCGCGGCCGCGCACATCAGGCGCAGCCACTCCTGCCGCGAGGAGGGGAAGCGCAGGACGACGATCCGGGCGGCCAGCGCGCCGCTGGGGTCGAGGGCCGCCAGCTCGGCCATCAGGGCCTGCGCCAGCAGCGTGTCCGCGCTGCTGGTCTTCAGGACGTTGACGTTCCCGGCGAGGAGGCCCTCGACGAGGCTGAGCGGTGCGACGGTCGCGGCGTTGCCCGGCGCGATGTGGGCGACCATGCCGACGGGCGCCCACGCCTCGTAGACGGTCTCGCGGGGGTCGGCCCGGTCCAGGCGGCCCGGGCGGGCCCCGCCCAGCTCCCGGCGCAGCTTGCGGGTGAGTTCCCGGCGGCAGAGGGCCCGGCCGAGGTCGGCGAGGAGCGCCGGGTCCTCGCCCTCGGGGAGGTGCGAGGCGAGCCGGGCGTGGACCGCGTGCGCCGGGTCGAGGAGGGCGGCGGACAGGGCGTCGCAGGCGGCGAGGACGGTCTCGGTCTCCAGGACGCCGGCCAGTGCGGCCTCGACCCCGGCGGGCAGGCCGGCCAGGCGGCGGCCGGCCTCCTCGTCGCCGATGAAGGCGCCCTGCCAGAAGTGCGGCGCGGCGGCGGTCGGGGCGGCCCCGGGGGCGGTGGTGGTGTCGATCATGGTCACGCCATGCCCTTCATCAGTTCGGCGGCGGCCACCGCGCAGCTCCGGTTGCGGCTCACCCCGGCACGCCCGTGGACGGTGAACCAGGGGGTCGGGACGTCGCACCCGCAGGCCTCGCCCGGCTGCAGCGAGGCCAGGTCTCCCATGACGACGCTCTGCGCCGGGACGGAGGTGATGTACGGCGACACCAGGTGCAGGTAGCCCGGCTCCCCGTACGGCAGCGGCTCCAGAGTGCGCGTGGAGCGGATCACCACCCGCGACCACACGGGGGCGTGCAGCCGGTGGTGGTCGCACTCCACGTACGGGATGCAGTGCTCGACGGAGCCGAAGGTGTCCCGGATCCGCTCGCCGGGGACGCCGAGCTGCTCGGTGACCCGGTCGTACAGCTCCTCCTTGGCGATGCGCCGGTCGGCGTGGCCCTTCCAGCCGCCGCCGAGGACGACGAGGGAGCCCTCCGGGAGTCGGAGCGGCGGCATGCCCATGGCCCGCATCCGCTCCAGGGTGAAGAAGAGGAAGGCCGGGAAGCCGAGGATGCGGACCGGCGCGCCGTCCTCCGCGAAGCGCCGCAGGGCGGCGATGCAGCCGAAGGGGTCGAACTCGTGGCCGCCGCCGGTGTTCCGCAGGGCGTACGCGACGCTGCGGGCCGGAGCGAAGTCGCACAGGTAGTTGTCGGTGAAGGCGGTGCCGAGGTTCAGGGACGGCGCCGGCTCGTAGCTGTAGAGCAGGTAGTTCACCTCCTGCCCGGGGGTGATCCAGCCGTTGCGCTCGAAGATCCGGGCGACCATGCGCTGCGCGGAGCGGATCGTCCAGGTGTCGAAGAACATCTGCGACTTCTGCCCGGTCGTGCCGGAGGAGGTCAGGTGCAGCTCGACGTCCTCGCGGGGGATCGACAGTACCTCGTGGCGCTTGAAGAAGTTCGCGTGGACCAGCGGTGTCCGGTACGGCTCGGCCGGCGGCGTCGCCTCGTACAGGGAGCGGAAGAACGGGGACCGCTCGCGGTGCCAGGCGTGCGACTCGGCCATGGCGGCGGCGAACAGCTCGTCCTCGGCGGGCCCGCAGGCGTACGGGTCGGTCAGGTCGCACAGTCGCTGGACGTGCGGCAGGAGGGCCGGGTCGGGTACGGACACCGGCGCGAGATGGGGGTTCATCGGGCAACCTCGGATGGGGTGGGCAGGTGGGTCGACGCCCAGGCCGACACGTAGCAGTCCAGGTAGGGCCGCAGGGGCGGTTCGACGGCGACGCCGCGGAAGTCGATGCGCTCCGAGGAGCGCGACAGCACGGCGTAGTCGCGGAACCCGTCGCCGTCGGCGCGCATCGCCGGGTACAGGGCCCCGGCGACGAACCCCTGGGCGTGGAAGGCCTGGAGGGCTTCCGGGCGGTCGAGCGGGACCAGGGCCTCGACGTAGCCGGCGCCGGCGCGCGCCAGGGCCCGGGTGACGGGCTCCAGGTACGCGGCCGCCGCGGCCGGCTCGGGGTGGGCGGTGAGCAGGGAGCAGTAGCCGCCGGTGCGGTTGAGGTAGGCGTACACCTCGAACCGGCCGTCCTCCGGGGTGAGCAGCACGTTCGGCGTGTGCAGCGGGTAGAACCAGTCGCCCCGCCCGGGGAACCGCTCGCGGAAGCGGCGGCGTACGAACGCCGGGGCCTCGATGACCTCCAGGCGCTCGGCGGCCCCCGGGGCGGCCGGCGCGGCCGCCGGCCCGGACACGGGCCGGACGCCGGGGTAGGAGATGCCGAGGGCCTCCTCGGCGGTGCGCAGCAGCGGCACGAGGGCCGCGGGGACCTCGGTGACGGGCTTGCGGCGCTCCAGGACGCCGGCGGAGTGCCGGGCGTACAGGGCGAGGCTCTCGCGGCTGCGGAGGTCGACCGCGTTGGGCAGGATGCCGAGCGGGCGGAAGCCGTTGCGCAGGACGACCCGCTGGGGGCCGGCGCTGACGGTCCGTACGGTCGCGTACACGGAGTCCAGGCGCCCGGTGTCCAGCATGCCGGCGCACAGCTCGGCGGTGAGGGCGCCGGCCAGGCCCCCGGAGCGGTGCTCGGGGTGCACGGCGATGCCTTCGAGGCGGCCGATGCGGCTGCCCGCCTCGCCGTGGATGGCGGCCGACCCGGTCAGGGCGCCGCTGCCGGGGCAGCGGCCGACGAGCCACAGGGAGTGCGGGTCCTCGATCAGCCGGGTCATCTCGGCGGGGTCGGTGCCGAGGGCCACGGGGTAGTGGGGCCCGTAGACGGCGTAGTACAGCTGGCGCAGTTCGGCGATGTCGGCGGGCGAGGCCGGTGCGATGACGGTCTTCACCGGGCGCCTCCCCCGGCGCCGGCGGCCGCGTCCGGCGCGGGCTCGGGCTCGGGCGTGCCCGCCCCGAGGAGGGCCAGGGCGGCGGCGGCGGGAAGCAGGCCGGCGCCCTGGACAAGGCACAGCGTCTGCGGGGACAGCACGTCGCCCGCGAAGCCGAAGACGAGCGAGGCCACGGGCAGGGAGGCCCCCAGAACGGCCTGCATGACGGCGAAGAAGCCGGGCTTGTCGGCGGGCGGCACGAGCCGCTGGAAAAGGGCGACGAACCGGACGCTGACCGCGCCGGCGCACCAGCCGGCCACGGCGAGGCCGCACACGGCCGCGGCGCGGTGCGCGGCCAGGCCGGGCAGGGCCAGCGCGACGGCCATCAGGCCGAGGCAGTACGCGCCTGCGACGGTTGGCCGGCCGGGGATCCGCGTCCCGGTGAACGCGCCGGCGAGCGCGCCCGTGCCCAGTGCGGCCTCCAGCAGGGCCACCGTGCCGCCCCCGCCGTCGAGGACGGAGCGGGTGTACAGCGGGACGACGACGAACACGGCGGCGGTGAACAGGTTCGCCGCGGTGAAGCACACCAGGATCCGGCGCACGTAGGGCAGTTCGCCGAGGATGCGGCGCAGCGGCCGCCCGCCCGGCGCGGCCCCCTCCGCCGCCGGCCCGCCGTCCGCCGCCGCGGGCGCGGCGGTGCGGAAGCGGGCGGTGGCGACGAGGGCCGCGGCGCCGAGGTAGGCGGCGGCGCAGCCGGCCGCGAGCCCCGCGACACCGGCCCGGTCGACGGCGAGCGCGCCGAGCAGCGCCCCGCCGAGCCCGGCCAGCGACTGCGTGGACAGCTCGAAGCCGGTGGCGGCCTCGATGTCCTCGTCGTCGACGAGTTCGGGGACGGACGTGGTCAGGCACGGGTCGAAGAACGCCTGGCAGGTGGCCAGGGCGAGGGCCGCCGCGTACACGCCGGCGAGCGGCGGTCCGCCGGCCTGCGCCCCGGCGGCGAGGACCGCCGCCCCGGCCGCGGCCAGGCCGGCGGCGGTCCGCAGCACCGACCGGTGCGCGTACCGGGCGACGGCCTTCGCCACGACGGGCGCGAGGACGACCGCGGGGAGCGTGCAGACGGCCATGAACAGCCCGGACGCGACACCCGCGGCATCCCGGACGGCGTAGGCGACGAGCCACCAGGAGACGCCGACCTGGAACATGCGCACGGCGGCCTGGGTCAGGACCTGGCCCAGCCACACGGCGCCGAAGGCGCGGTTGCGCAGGACGAGCGGGGCGCGCCGCGCGGGCCGCCCGGCCGCCGGCGGTGGTGCGGACGGGGGCGCGGACGGGGGCGCGGCGGTCATGCGGTGGGCCTCTCGTCGAGGACCCGGACGAGCTTGCCGGAGCGCGGGTTGACGGCGAGGTCCCGGTGGCGGGCCCACTCCACGGACACCGGGTGCACGAACCCGGCGGCCGCGCTCTCCGGGTACAGCGGCCGCGCCGCCTCCAGCTCCGCGACGACCGCCTTGGCGAGGGTGTCGAGGCCGTCGGCGGCGTCGCCGGGGGCGGTCGCGAGGCGGAGCAGGAGCCCGTCGCGGCCGTCCCAGCGGCGGACGACGAGCTGCATGCCGACGACCCGGCCGGCGGTGTCCGCCGCGGCGACGGCGTTCTGCGCGTCGTCGGTGTGGAGTGAGACCGGCCCGACGCGTACGCCCTCCTCGGCGCGGCCGAGGATGCGGAAGTGCCCGGGGCCGGTGCCGGTCCACTCGGCGCGGTCGCCCGCCGGGTAGCGGATGATCGGCATCAGGCGCCGGAACAGGCTGGTGACGACGACCCGGCCGGGCCGCCCGGCCTCGGTGACCGGCTCGCCGGTGGTGTCGTCGAGGATCTCGACGACGGAGTACGGGGTGAACGCGCGGTGCACGCGGGCGTCCGGACCGGGTACGGGCCGGCCGAGCAGGCCGGCGTCCACACTGGCGTAGCCGACGGAGCGGGCCTCGGCGCGCGGGAACGCGCTGGCCAGCAGGCGGCGCTGGTCGTCGAAGAGGGCCTCGCCGCCGAACAGCAGCAGCTCCACCGACTCCAGCCGGTCGCCGCCGGCCGCGAGGTGCTCGGCCAGCCGGCACAGGGTGGTGGGGGTGCCTGCGACGACCTGCGCGGACAGGTCCCGCAGCGTGGGAACCGTCGACTCGAGCGGGGCCCCGCCGCCGACGGGCAGGCGGACGTTGTCCACGGGGGCGTGGGCGAGGGAGTCGAGGATGAAGAGGAAGCTGGCGTACAGCTCGCCCGCGTAGAACAGGTCGGCGACGCGGTGGCCCGGCCGCAGGCCCGCGTCCACCAGCCCCTGGCCGAACGAGGTGACGAAGGTGCGCCACTCGTCGCGGGTGTAGACGGAGAGCTTGGGGGCGCCGGTCGTGCCGCCGGTCTTGAAGACGGTGGCCTCGCTGAGCGGGCCGGTCAGCACGCGGCTGCCGGGGAAGGAGTTGGCCTCCCAGAACCGCTTCTGGTCGATGACCGGGAGGTCGGTCAGGCGGTCGGCGCCGGGAGGGAGGGACGCGTAGAGCTCCTGGTAGAAGGGCGAGTTGTGACGCGCGAAACGTATGAGGTCCGAGAGCTGCTGGGCGGACATGGGCCTTTGCCTAGATGACGGGATACCGGGGCGGGAGCCACCGTGCGCGGCGGGGCCGTGACCCGCCTGCGGAACCATCCGGTGTGCCCGGGGGAACCCCCGTGCCCCCGCCTCCTCGGCGCACGCCGAAAGCTGACGTGCAGTCATGATGATGGAACATCAGTACGCCAGTCGCCAAATCTGCCAAAGATATCCGGCCAGTCAGACGATATTCAACAACTTTTCTGTTTCTTTCGGTGGCGGTGGGCACCGGTGGCCGAGGCGGAGGGGCGTTCTAAGCTCGTCCGATGACGGAGAACGAGATCAAACTGAAGGCCATCGCCGCGCTCACCGCCCTCCGCTCCGGGGCCGACGCCGGGTTCGTCTCCGACGTGCTGGCCGAGGTCATGCCCACCCAGTTCGTTGTCCCGGCGGACGCCAGTGCCCAGGAGGTCGGCATGGCCGTCCTGGAGCAGATGTCCGAGCCGCTGAGCGCGCTGGTGAACGGCTTCATCACCGCCTTCGACGCCCTCGCGGACGCCCACGACCAGGCCGACCCGCCGGTGTCGACGGAGCAGATCCTCCAGGACCTCGCCCTGGCCCTGGCCCGGGAGGACACCGACTGACGGAGCCGCTGTGCGGGCGCGCCCCCCGCCCGGTCGGCGGGTCGCGGGCGGCCGCGGCCGGGGCGGCGCCCCATGGTGGGGGCATGGACGTCGAAGCGGTGATGCGGGAGCTGTACGCACTCCACCCGGGCGGGTTCGTGGCGGCCAGGAACGCCTACGCGGCCCGGGCCAAGCGGGAGGGCGACCCGGAGGCCGCCCGCGCGCTGGCCGCGCTGCGCCGCCCGACGCTCGCGGCGTGGGCGGCGAACCTGCTGGCCGGCGCCGAGCCCGAACGGATGGCGGAGCTGCTGGAGTTGGGGGAGCGGCTGCGCAGTGCCCACCGCGAGCTGGACGGGCGCCGGATCCGGGAGCTGTCGGCCGAGCGGAACCGGCTGTCGGCGGTGCTGGCCCGCGCGGCGGCGGCGCTGGCGGAGGCGGCGGGGGAGCGGGGCGGCGAGGCGGTGGCCCGGGACGTCGAGGCCGTCCTGCACGGCCTGGCCGCCGACGAGGAGGCCGGCCGGGACTGGGCCGCGGGACGGCTGGCGCAGGCGCCGGCGCCCCGGCTCGGCTTCGAGGGGCTGGAGCCGGGTCCGGACGCACTGGCCGCCCTGACCCGCGCGGCGGCCGGCACGGCGGAGCGGGAGCCTGCCGGCGGGACCCCGGCGGCGGAGCCCGCACCCGCATCCCCCGCGCGTCACTGCGGGCGGAAGGAGGCGGAACCACCGCCGAAGCATGCCCCGGCCCCGGAGCCAGCCCCGGAGCCGGCGCGGGATGCCCTGGCCGAGCGGCGCACCGCCCGCCGGGAGGCCCGTGTCGAGGCGGCCCTGCGGGCGGTCGCCGCCGCCGAGGAGGAGCGGGAGCGGGCCCGGAGGGCGCTCACCGGGGCGGAGCAGGAGCGGGACCGGACCTCCGCGGCCGCGGAGGCGCTGCGCGGGGAACTGGCCCGGCTGCGGATCCGCCTGGAGGCCGCCGAGGAGGCCGCCGGAGCCGCCCGGTCCCGGCACCGGCGGGCCGAGCAGGCCCTGCACAAGGCGGAGCGCACGGCCGGCGCGGCCGCCCGCCGCCTGGACGCCGCCCGCACCGACGGCGCCGCGGGCGGCCCCTGAGCGTCCGCGCCCCCCGCTCACGGCTGGTGGAACCGCACCTCCGGATGGGCTGCGTCCGGCCCCTCCAGCAGGCGCTGCGGCTGCCCGCGCAGGTGCCGGTCGAAGAAGGCGGCGGTGTAGGCCCGGGTCACGGCGAGGGCGCGTTCGGCGGGGATGTCCCCGGCGGGCAGGCCGAAGTGCCGCTGGATGACGGGCCCGTCCGAGAAGCTGAAGTGGTCCGCCCCGGCCACCGTCAGCCACCGCTTCCAGCCGCCGAGCGCCTGCCAGGTGGTGTCCCAGGTCGTGTCGGCGCCTCCCGGGCGGTGCATGTCGTCGTCGGTGCCGAGCAGCATGAACGGCCGCCCTTGCAACCCGCCGGGCGGCAGGGTGTCCCAGAACGATCCGTCCATGTTGACGCCCGCGTCGATGCGCGGGTCGGCGAGCATGGCGGTGGCGGCGCTCGCGCCGCCGATGGAGTGGCCGGCCATGCCGATCCTCGAGGCGTCGATCGACGCGGCGTGCCGCCACGCCGGCGCGGGGCCGGTCAGCCGGTCCAGCAGGAACCGGGTGTCGGCGGCGCGGGCGGCGGTCACGGTGCCCCCCGGCACGCCGCCCTCGTCGAGGGCCTTGCACGCCGTGCAGGTCAGCAGCCGCCCGTCCGGGAGGGACGTGCCGGACGACTCGTAGGCGTGGTCGACGGACGCGACGACGTACCCGCGCGAGGCGAGGTCCTCGGCGAGGTTCGTGAGCGTGAACCGGGGCACCCCGAACCCGGGGGAGAGGACCACCAGCGGATGCCGCCCCGGTGCGGGACGCGCGTCCACCGCGCCGTGCGTGCGCAGCCGCGCCAACTCCCAGACCGCGGAAGGCCGGTCCGGCGCGCCGGCCGTCTTCAGCAGCTCCCGGGCCTCCGGCTCGGTGGCGTACGGCGCCGGCCGCCCCTGGGCGCGGCGGGCGGCCGGATAGTGCAGGGTCACCATCAGTTCGCGGCCGTCGGCGGCGGGCTCCCACGGGTCCTTGCGGGACCGGTCGACGAGGTGGAGCACCGTGCTCCCGACGCCGTGGGCGCCGGTGGGCGCGGGAAGCCGTATCCGGCCGTCGGAGGCGGCCGCGGGCCGGGCGGCGGCGTCGGGTGCGGCCGCCGCGGCGGCGGTCGCGGGTAAGGCGAGCGTGCAGGCGAGAGCGGCGGCCGCGGCCGCCCGGGTCAAGGTGCGCATGCCCGGACGCTACGGCCGCCGGGGGCGGGCCCGCGTCGCCCCCGGGGCTGAGGTGGCCGCCCGCGGCGTACTCCCCGGGGTGGACGGTCCGCGCCGGCCGCATCCGGGAGGCACCCGATCCGCGAAGTCCCCACGGGTCCCCTGCTCCAGTCGGCGGAGCAGGGGACCCGCCCGGTCCGCTGCGACCCGGCGGCGTGTCCCGGGCTCCGGCTCACGCCCTCCGGGCCAGGTGGACCGCGTCCGGGACCCCGCGTGCCACCGGGACCTCCTGCGTCCGCACGTCGTCGAACCCCGCTGCCCGCAGGGCTCCTTCGAACGCGGCGGACGGCTGCGCCGACCACACCGCCAGCACCCCGCCGGGCCGCAGCCTGTCCCGGCACGCCGCCAGGCCCGCGGGCGCGTACAGGCCGCGGTTGTCCTCGTCGACCGTCCAGTCCGGGCCGTTGTCGATGTCGAGGCACAGGGCGTCGTAGCGGTCGGCGGAGCCGGTCAGGTGGGCGACCAGGTCGGTGTGCAGGATCTCGGTGCGCGGGTCGGCCAGCGCCTCGGCCGACACCTCGGCGAGCGGCCCGCTGCGGTGCCAGTCGACGACCGCCGCCTCGCGCTCCACGACGGCGATCCGGCCCCAGTGCGGCCGGCGGGCCGCGTGGGCCAGCGAGAACCCGACGCCCAGGCCCCCGATCAGCAGGTCCGGGCGGGAGCCGGGCGGCGGGTCGAGCGCCAGGTACGCGGCGTCGACGAGCAGCCGCTCGGAGCGCCCGTCCGAGGTGTCCATCAGGAAGCAGCCGTTCGCGATGATCTCGTACGTGGTGCCGCGCCGGCGCAGCACCACCTCCCCGTAGGGGCCCTCGCGCCGGTCCAGCGTCTCGGGGATCTCCGGTGTCGCAGGTGCGGTCATACGAGTCCCAACGACGCACCCCCGGGGCCCGTTCCCGCCTCCGGCGGCGCGGCCGACCACGGCCTGGACGCCCCCCCGGACCGTCGCGGCCGCGCCGCCCCTGCCCGGCGGCGCGCGCTCCGCTCCCGGCGCGTAGCGCCGCCCCCGCCCTCGCCGACCACTACTGTCTGCCATGTCCGAGAAGAACCGTTACGGGGGTTTAGGTTGCGTAAATTCACAGTTGCCCTGACCCTGCTGGCGACGCTCGCCACGGGCTCCTCCCTCACCGCCGAGGCGCGCCCCGCCGCCGGCGGCCCGGCCGGAGCCCCCGGCCGGGGCACCAACATCCTCGTCGTCGGCATCGACAGCCGCACCGGCATCTCGGCCGCCGACAAGCGGCGGTTGAACGTCGGCGGCACGGGATGCAACTGCACCGACGTGATGATGCTCGTCCACCTCTCCGCCGACGAGCGCCGCGCCAGCGTCGTCTCCATCCCCCGCGACTCCTACGTCGCCTACGCGCAGGACACCGAACCGGCCCGGCTCGGCAAGATCAACGGCGCGTACGCGCTCGGCGGCGCCGACATGGCCGTCCGCACCGTGGAGAAGGCCACCGGCCTGCACATCGACCACTACCTCGAAACCGGCTTCCTCGGCTTCGAACAGGCCGTCGACGGCATCGGCGGCGGCGTCGTCTGCACCGACCGGCCCCTCAAGGACGACAACTCCGGGCTCGACATCCCCGCCGGCCTCCACCGCACCGACGGGCGCGGCACCCTCCAGTACGTCCGGGCCCGCCACATCAACCGCCCCGGCGACCTCGGCCGGGTCCGCCGCCAGCAGCGCACCGTCTCCGACCTGCTGAGCCGGCTCACCGCCGAGGGCGCCCTCACCGACCCGATCGGCGCCGCGCGCACCGTCCGCACCCTCCTGAAGTCCGTCCGCACCGACGCGGACACCGGCTTCGACGACCTCGTCCACCTCGCCTGGGCCCTGGGCCGGCTGAAGGCGCGGCAGACGGAGTTCGCGACCGTCCCCATCCGCGAGTTCGACCACCGGGTGCCCGGCGTGGGATCCACCCTGCTGTGGCACGAGGCCCGGTCCCGGGCGCTGTGGGCAGCGCTGGCTGCGGACCGGCCGATCACCGGCGACACCCGCATCCAGCCGGCCTACGAGGCGCCCGCCCGCAACAACCCGGCCGGGATCCGGCTGCGCGTCGACGACGCCGCGGTCGCGGCCGCCCTGCGCGCCGACGCGTTCGTCGTGACCGACACCTCCGCGGCGGCGCCCGCCGTCCGTCCGGCCGGGCCGCCGGTCATCCGGTACGCGCCGGGCCGGGAGGACGACGCGGCCACGGTCGCGGCAGCCCTGCCCGGCGCCCGCCTCCAGGCCGTCCCGGGCCACGGCACCGCCCTCGACGTGGCCGTCGGCAAGGACCCCGTCACCGTCCGGCACGTCACCTACGACCGGAACACCGTCGAGGGCGCCCCGGTCACCGGCGACACCCTCGGCTGCGCGGGCACCGTCGGCCTGCCGGCCAAACCCGCCGCCGGCTGAAAACGGCTTGGCGGCGGCGCGCACCGGGCCTACCGTCGGACCCGATATGGAGATGTCCTTCCGGAAGCTGCCGGACCGCCGCCACGAGATCCTCGTCCGCGCCCGCAAGGGCCCGGACGTCAGGCTGCCCGCCCGGCCCGTCGGCCCGACCATGCCGCACGACCTGGTCCACGCCGTCGTCGAGACCGCCCTCGGCATCGACGACGGCTTCTGGGGCGCCATGGCGCGCGGGGCCACGTTCCAGGGCTTCGAGCCGGTCGTCCCGGGCCGGCACCGCCGGTCCGGGACGAAGGTCCTGCGCCGCGGCGGCGACGCCGTGCTGGCCGCCGAACTCTCCGTGAACTGGGCGTACCGGGTGTGGCGCGGCCTGCCCGCCGAGGGCCGCGGCACCGGCCGCCCGCCGATCGGCCCGGACGCCCTGGCCCGCACCGGCCCGCGCCTCGACGCGGCGGCTGCCCGCTGGTCGGCGGTCCCCGAGGGCGGCGAACTCCTCTGGCGCTGGGGAACCGACCGGTAGGGCGACCGGAGGGAGAACCGCACCGCCCCCAAGTACCCTGTGGCGCACTGCACTTGTACCGACCACCGGGCAGCCGGAATCGCGGGGGAGCACACATGTGGGGACGGGGCACGGTCCTCGGGGACCGTTACGCGCTGACCGAGCGGATCGGCGGCGGCGGAATGGGCGAGGTGTGGCGCGCCGACGACCGCGTGCTCAGGCGGCAGGTCGCCGTGAAGGTCCTGCTCCCCGCCCTGCTCGACGCGCCCGGCTTCGCCGCCCGCTTCCGGCGCGAGGCCACCGTCCTCGCCTCGCTCAGCCACCCCGGCATCGTCGACGTCCACGACTACGGCGAGAGCCCCCTGGAGACGGGCGAGCGGGTTGCGTTCATCGTCATGGAGCTCATCGAGGGCCGCACCCTCGGCGAGGTCCGCACCCGGTCCGGTCCGCTCCCGCCCGAGCAGGCGCTCGACATCGCCGCCCAGGCCCTGGACGCGCTGCACGCCGCCCATTTGGGCGGGGTGACCCACCGCGACATCAAGCCGTCGAACCTGATGGTCGCCGAGGACGGTCGGGTGACCGTCACCGACTTCGGCATCGCCCGCTCCAGCGCGGCCACCACCAGCATCACCGACTCCCACGCCGTCCTCGGCACCGCCCTGTACATGGCGCCCGAGCAGGCCGAGGGCCTCGGCGCCATCGCCGCGTCCGACCTGTACTCCATGGGTGTCGTCTGCTTCGAACTGCTCACCGGTGAGCCGCCGTTCACCGGCGACTCGGTGATCGAGATCGCGCTCAAGCACGTCCGGGAGCCCGCGCCCGACCTCCCCGGCGAGTTCCCCGAGCCGGTACGCGCCTTCGTCGCCCGGGCGCTGGCGAAGGCGCCCGAGGAGCGGTACGCCGACGCCTCCGTGATGGCCGCGGCGGCCCGCCGGGCGGCGGCGGGCCGGCCGCTGGGCGAACTCGACGCACCGGCCGGGCCGGTCGTCGCCGCGGCCGCGCCGGACCGGGAGCCCGCTGGCGGTGAGCGGAAGAAGCGGTGGCGGAGGCTCCGGGTTCCGGCGGCCGTCGTCGTCCCGGTGTTCGTATCGGTCACGGTGACCGCCACGGTGGCGATCACGGTCCTGCAGGTGGCGCCGTGGGCGCGGGACTCCGAGGCGCGGGGCGCGGGCGCACAGCCCGCCGCGTCGGCCTCGGCCTCCGCCCCGGGCGGCGCGGCCCCCGGCACCACCGCCCCCGGCGGTACGCCGTCCCCTCCGTCCGCGTCGGCGGCCCCGCCGCCGGGCCAGGACCCCGCAGCCGGGCAGGGCGGCGGCAGCACCGGAGCGGCCCCCGGCGGCCCCGGAGGAGGAGGCCCGGCGCAGCCGCCCGCCCCGGGCGGGGCCGCCGCGGGCGGCTCCCCGAGCGGCGGCAGCCCCTCGGGCGGCGGAACCCCGTCCGGCGGCGGCAGCCCGTCGGGCGGAACCCCGTCCGGCGGCGGCTCGGGCTCGACCCCGCCCCAGGGCTGCGGCGGCGGCGTCTGGGGCGCCATCACCAACGTCGGCGACGGCCTCAAGGTCGGCCTGGCCTCCACCAGCCAGGCGTCGGGGACGAAGGTGGTCATGGGCGGCACCACGGCCTTCGGCTGGGTGTACGAGCGCGGCAGCTACGAAAGCTTCCGCGTGTGCTCCTCCGGCGGCCAGCCCCTCGCCCGCGCCCTCACCCACTTCGGCGAGACGGTACGCGTCGAACTGGGCGGCGCGGGCGGCGGGCTCTGGTGGAATCTGGAGCGCGTCCCCTCCTCGAGCGCCTACACCATCAAGGACATCGCCTTCCAGGGCGGCTGCCTGACGGCCAACGGCCCCGGCCAGCAGCTCACGGTCACCCCCTGCACCCCGAACAACAAGTCCCAGCAGTGGCGGGTCCCCTGAGCCCGTCCGCGACGGTCAGGTCGCGGCGGGTGTGTGGGGCGCTGCCGCGACCCGGGCCATGGCCCGGAGCCTCGTGAAGTAGGAGGCGCAGTACTCCTCGTTGAGGAGCGGAACGATCCTGTCGAGGGCGGCGATGCAGCGCCAGAGGGCGGCGATGCCGTTGTCGTCGAGGCCGCCCGACAGCTCGCTCCGCACGAGGCCCGCGACGTCGGCGTCCAGGAGGACCAGGTCCACACCGTCGAAGCCCACGCCGCGGAAGCCGTCGGGGAACGGTGCGTGCAGGTGGTCGTCCCACAGCCGGTCGAGGCCTGCCGTGCCTCCGTCGGCGGTTGCCGCCTCCGGCGAGGGCGCAGGGCGGAGGAGCAGCGGGACGGCGTCGAAGACGGCACGCACCATGTCGACCGCCCGCAGCGGGTGGAGGGCCGCACTTGACGCGGCGCCCTGCGCGAGTTCGTCCCACAGGAGCCGGCCGCGGTCGAGTTCGGCGGCGAGCCCGGCCGTGATGAGCCCGGCGTCCGCGGCCCGCGTGAGGAGGACGCGGAGCGGTTCCTTCACGCCGAGACGCTCCGCGAGGACGTGCTCCAGGGCGAACAGCGCATGCGTGACGGCCACGGTGGCGAACTCGTACCGGTAGAAGGAGTGCCGGATGAGCTCGCGGGACGTCTCCATCGCGCTCATGGCGTACATCGACGCGCCGCCGGGCAGCACCAGGCCGGCCACCAGGTCGTCCATGTCCGCATAGTCGAGGACGAAGTCGAGGCCTCGCGGGTCCCGTACCGGCAGGCGGTGCGGGTCGCGCGGCGGGCGAAGGGTGTTCACCGGGGCAGTCTCGCCGCCGGAAGGCTGCCGGTGCCACCGGATTCGCCGGGCCGGAGCCTGCGCCGGACGCCGGCTGCCCGCCGGAGCCCGCCCGTGGGCACCCGGCGAGCCGCGACGCCGCGCCTCACGCCGAGGCGGTGAGGGCCGTGCGGAGGCGGCGGGCCTCGCGGGTGGAGGGGGCCGAGCCCGGGCGGGCCGCGAGGGCGTCGACGGCGGGTACGGTGCCGCGGGCGCCGCAGCCCGCCGCGCAGTCCGCGGCGAGGGCCAGCAGCGGCACGTGCGGCCGTACGGGCCCTCCCGCGGCGGGCGCCGCCAGCAGCTCCGGGAGGGCCGCGGCCACCACCGGCCACACGGCGGCCGCGCCGCCCGGGGCTTCCGCCGCCTGCCGGAGGGACGCCGTGACCACCGGGAGCTTCAGCGTGCCGAGGAGCACCAGCCGGGCCAGGTGGCCGCCCAGCAGCGCCCCGTCGAGGCGGCCCCGCGCGGCCAGTTCGGCCAGGGCCTCCACCGCCGCGGCGCGGCCGGAGTCGGGCCGTGCCCCGAGTCCGTACGCCACGGCCAGGTGCACGGCGGGCCCGGCCGGGCCCGCGCTGCGGGCGAGTGCCGGCAGGAAGTCGGGGCTGCCGTCGCTGCTGCTGTTCTGGTCGGCGGTCGCCGCGACCTGCGTCAGCAGGCGCGAGGCCACGATCTCCGGATGCCAGGGCAGCGCGGCGGCGGCATGCCGCTCCCGGGACCGCAGCAGCAGGTGGGTGCAGCCGATCAGCGGCTCGAAGCGGCGGAACACCGCCCAGAACGGCCGCGGGAAGTCCCCCCGCCCGGCGAGCTCCCCGGTCCCGACGAGGATCCGGCGCCCCACGCGGGCCCGCCGCCTCCGGCTCGGCGGTTCCGGCTCCCCCGCCTCCCGCTCCACGGAGAGCTCGGGCTGGGGCAGCCCCCCGGCGCGCAGCCATGCGGCGACCCGCGGCCCCTCCGGCAGCTCCAACTCCTCGGCGGCCGCCACCACATCGGCGTCGGCGGGCCCCCCGCCGCACCGCAGCAGCGCCTGCCCGAGGTCGGCGGGCCCGGGCCGGGCGCCCGCCTGCTCGTACTCCGTCAGCCGCATCACCAGCTCGCGCGGATCCACCGTGCCGTCCGCGCGGTCGGACGTGGCCAGCAGCATCGGCACCGCCACCCCGCGGCGCAGCAGGGAGCACACCTCCCCGGCCCGGGCCGCGAGCACCAGGTCGACCGCCTCGTGCTGGCAGGTCTCCAGCCAGCGCGGCGCCTCCGCGGGGCCCGCCTCGACCGGGCCCGCCGCGCTGCGGACCACCGCGAGGAGCCGCCTCGCGGCAGCCGCGGGCGGCTGGTAGGGGCCGGGCCACTGCTCCACGACCGGCCGCAGGGCCGCAGCGAGCGCGCCCCGGTCCCGTCCGGCCAGGCGGACGACCGCATCGAGCAGCGCCTCGTACTCGACCACGGTGCCGCCGCCCCCGCCGATCAGCTCGCCGGCCGCCCGCGCCACCGCCTCCGCCGAACGGCGGCCGACCGGCGCGCCACCCCAGATGTCCACCCGCACCCTCCCCCGATCCTGTGCCGTGCCCATGGTGCGGCGACGCTAACAGGCCCCGCTGACATCATGATCGGATGCATTCGATACCGCCCGTTCTCCCCGCAGGCGCCATGGGATCGGCCGACCAGCCGGAGTTCCCCCTCCGCGACGGTTTCCTGCTGCGCCCCTGGCAGGGGACCGACGCAGACGCGCAGGCCCTGGCGGACTCCTGCCGCGACCCCGGCATCCGGCACTGGAACCGGCCCGAGGAGCTGTCTCCCGCGACGGCCCGCGAGAAGATCGCGCAGTGGGGCCGGCGCTGGCGCGCCGAGGAGGCGGCGGTCTGGGCGCTCGCCCCGTCCTCAGGCGGCCGCCCCGTGGGCCTCGTCGGGCTGGGCGACGTCGACCTGGCGGGCGGCAGCGCCGAGTTCGTGTACTGGCTGCTGCCCGAGGGCCGCGGGCACGGCGTCACGGCTGCCGCCGTCGCCCGCGTCAGCCGGTGGGCCCTGGACGAACTGGGCCTGCACCGGCTGAGGATCACCCACTCCGTCAGGAACGAGGCGTCCTGCCGGGTCGCCCTCCGGGCGGGCTTTCCGCTGGAGGGCACGATGCGCAGCGCCCTCCTCCACGCCGACGGCTGGCACGACGAGCACCTGCACGCCCGTATCCACGGCGACGCCTGACCCGGAGGCGCTCCCGGACTACGAGCGCGGGCTCGGGCGGCGGGACGGGGGGACGGCGCGCAGGACTTCCCACAGGGGGAGCGAGCCGGAGGCCCAGACGGCCAGGGTGTGGCGGTCCACGACGTGCAGGCGCTGCTGCGCGGCGAAGGCCACCGCCGGTCCGGTGACCCGGCCGTTGGTCACGATCACCGCGACGTCGGCGCCGTGTACCTGGCGGGCGGTGCCGTTGAGGACCTGGAGGTCCGGCGTGCCCACCGCCGAGCCGTCCAGGCCTTTGGCGCGGTGCTTGCACTGGATCACCCAGCGCCGGCCGAAGGGGTCGGTGGCCTTCACGTCGGCGCCCAGGTCGCCGCCGCCCCCGACCCGGACGGCGTCCCGGCAGCCGTCCCGGCGCATCAGGTCGCGTACGGCGTCCTCGAAGCGGGAGTGGTGCAGGGCGTCGAGCTGGGGCAGCCCGTAGCGCAGCCCGTGCGCGCGGACCGCCTCCCACCGTGCCCGCTGCCGCACCTGGTGGAGCCGGGCGGCGGCGGCCGCCACCGCGAGGACGCCGAGAGCGGTCAGCACCCATGGGCGGGCCAGCAGCCAGTCGACCACGGCCGCCACGACGGCCAGGATCCCGGCCGCGGCGGGGAGGAGGCCGGTCGTGCGGTCCCGGGCGCGCTGCCGCCGGGCGGGCCCGCGGGGGCGCCGCCGTGCCGGCGGGCGCCTGCCCCCCGCCGTTCGCGGCCTGCGCGGGCGGGAGCTCATCGGCTGGCCTGCGTGACGCTGCCGGCCACCTGTCCCAGGACGTCCAGGATGCCCCGGCCGATCGGTGTGGGGGCCAGCAGGACGCCCAGCGCCAGGATGATGACGGCCGTGGTCCGCTCCTCGACCCGGCTGCGGGCCTGCGTACGCCGGCGCAGGCGGAAGAAGACGACGACCGCCAGCAGCACGGCCACGTTGATCGTCAGCAACCGTCCACACCTCCCCGAGACCACCGGCCGTGATGGCCGCGAGCCGCACCGGACCCTTCTCCAGCTTCTAGCCGGGCGGGACGGCGGCCCGTCGCCCTTTGGCGGCGTATGGCACGAAGCTGTCGGGTTTGGCCGGATCGCGTGGGGTCGGGCCGTCGCCGTGTACGGACGGCCGTCCGGCTGTCGTACGCGCGTCCCCCTGGGCGGGGCGCCGGGTCAGAGGTTCGGGAGGATGCCGGAGAGGCGGTCCCAGCGGGAGCGGGTCGCGCCGAAGCCCGTCTCGTGCACCCACACGCGGGTGCACCCCGGGCACTGGAGGTGGAGCAGGCTGCCGGTGTTCGTCAGCAGGTAGCGCCAGTGGTCCGGGCACGTACGCCGCTCGGCGCACGGCGCGCACCCGCGTGCGTCGTCGCAGCCCGGGCAGGGAACCCAGGCGCGGCGGCCCGGGTCGGCCTGCGGATCAAGCGGCAGCACGGCCGCCGCCCGGACGGCGGGGGAGCACCCCGGCGGCGACCAGCTCGTCGTACATCCGCCGCTGGTCGGCGTCCAGGCCCGAGTACAGCAGGTCGTACGCCTGCTCCTCGCCGCGCAGCACCTCCACCGGGTCCCAGTCGGGCCCGAGGGCGGCGAGGACCTGGGCGCGCCGCTGCATCTCCTGCGCGGTCAGGTCGACGTCGAAGCCGGTGAGGGCGCCGGGGCCGGGTTCCGGGGCTGGGTTCTGGTCGTGGGGGGCCATGCCCAGGAACTTAGGTATGCCTTCCTTCCTTCGTCAAGGGAGGGTGGGCGGAGTCACAGCGCGGCTCGCGGCGGGCGCCGCACCGCACGGGGCTCCCCGCCTCGGGCCGGGCGGCAGGCGCACGGACGGGCGGGGAGCCCAGGGGCAGGGAGGGGGCGGGGGAGGCGGGGCCGCGGGGGCCGGGCGGCCTGCGGTCACCGTTCCGCGGCGGCCACGGGGACCGGCGGGCGGGACAGGCGCGTGAGGGCCGTCTCCGCGCGGTTCGCCTTCAGGGCCTCGTAGGCGAGGCGGAGCGCCTCGGCGCGGACGGGGCGCCGGGCCGCGCAGGCCGAGAGGTCGCCGGTGCACTGGAGCTCCCACCGGGGGAAGCGGCGCCGCGACGTGGCGACGGGGGCGCTGGGCGCGAAGTACAGCATGGTGGTGTTCTCGTGCGGGTTGTGCGCCGAGCCCTCGTAGACCATGAGCCCGGCGGTCTCCAGCCGGTCCGCGAGCCGGACGAGGACGGGCTCCTCGGCGCGGGCCATGAACAGCCCGACGTGGTTCTCGAACCCGTGGACGCGCTCCTCGGCGCTCACGTCGTCCTTGTAGCCGGGGCTGCACCGGGGGAAGAGGAAGACCTCGACCTCGGGTGCCGGGCCGGACGTGACGCGCAGCCGCGTCACCCGTATGTCGGTGTCCTCCGGAAGCCAGTGACGCTCCACCAGACGGCGCTTGACCAGCACGCTAGGTATGGTGGCCGAGGCAGCCCACCCGTTCTCCGCAAAGTACGCGAGAGCGGAATCCACTGTTTCGGGGAACAGTAGGGTCGCACAATGCGAAACGGAACAACCGCTCTTGATTTCCCGTCGGAGTTCGCCGGGCATCCAGGGCGGCAGGAGGGTGTCCAGCGATTTGTGGGAGGCATGGAGGGCGTAGTCAACAGCATGCTGGAGCCGCTGGACGTCGCACGGTTCGAACGTAACGTCATGCATGTCGCAGCCTTTCTGTTGCCGACACCTCGATTAAAGCCATGTCACCCGTCAGGAGGCACTCGGCCGTACTCTGAACGGGTGAGGGCGAGTTATTGACCTGCACGCCTTCACTTCGCCCGAACGCGGCGGCCGAGCCTTTCGGACATCCGCCGAAGTCTGCGGGCAGGGGTCTTTCTCGGGAGGTATGGGAATGTCTCTGGTCGGCACGCGGAATCCTCCGCGCATCCTCATAGCCGGCGCCGGAATCGGCGGATTGACGACCGCACTGAGTCTTCATGCGGCGGGACTGGACAACGTGCGGATCGTGGAGGCGTGCCCGAATCTCAGGGCCGTCGGGGCGGGAATCAACCTGCAGCCCGCAGCCGTCCGCGAACTCACCGAACTCGGCCTGGGACAAGCCCTCGACGACTGCGCCGTGGCCACCGGCCGCCTGCAGTTCCACCACCGCTACGGCGGCCTGATCTGGTCCGAGCCCCGCGGCCGCGACGCCGGCTACCACTGGCCGCAGTACTCGGTGCACCGCGCGGCCCTCCAGGAGCTGCTCCTCGCCGCCGTGCGCGAACGCCTGGGCCCCCAGGCCCTCTCCACGGGCCGCAGGCTCCTCCGCTACGAGCACCACGGCCGCCCGGACCGAGGCCGGGAAGCCGCCCCGGCCGGCGTCCTCGCCTTCCTGGAGGGGGAGCCCGAGCCCCTCGCCTGCGACCTCCTCATCGGCGCCGACGGCATCAACTCGGCCGTACGGGCCACGATGTACCCCGACGAGGGACCGCCCCTGCGCAACGGCATATCCATGTGGCGCGGAGTCACCGAGGCGCCGCCCTTCCTCGACGCCCGCACCATGGTCATCATCGGCTGCAACGCGCGCGTCAAGGCCGTCGTCTACCCCGTCACCAGGCCCGGCCCGGGCGGCCGCTGCCTCCTCAACTGGGTCGTCGAGGCCCGCACGGCCGACGACCCGGCCGCGGACGACCCGCGCGGCGGCGCCGACTGGGACCGCTCCGTCCCGCCCGACGAGGTCCTCGCCCACCTCGACGGCTGGCGCAGCGACTTCCTCGACCTGCACGCCGTCGTCTCCGCGGCGCCCCTCATCGGGCGCTACCCGATGATCGACCGCGACCCGCTGCCCACCTGGCGGGACGGCCGCGCCGTCCTGCTCGGCGACGCCGCCCACCCCGTCTACCCGACCGGCTCCAACGGCGCCTCGCAGGCCATCGTCGACGCCCGCGTCCTCGCCTGGGCGCTTGCCCGCCACGACGTGGACCAGGCCCTCGCCCGGTACGAGGCCACCCGCCTGCCGCAGACCACCCTCGTCCTGGGGGCGCACCGCCGCCTCGAACCCGACCCGGTGCTCCGGCAGGTGGAGGCCCTCGCCCCCGACGGCTTCCGCGACATCCGCCACGTGCTGCCCGACGACCGGCTCGACGACATCCGCTCGTGCACACGGCAGGTCACCGGCGTCGACGCCGCCGCGCTCAACGAGCGGTCCTCCTGGAGCGTGACCGCATGACCGCCCGCCGCACGGGCGGCGCCCGACCCGCCGGGCCGGCGGCCGCCGGGCTGGCCGGCGCCGCCGTCCTGCTCGCGGCCCTGCTGCCCGCCCTCGCCCAGCCCCCGGCCGCCGCGACGACCGAGGCCCGCCCCGCGGCCGCGGCGGGCACCGCCGACTGCACCGGGGAGGGGGTGGTCGCCTCCGACGGCGGGCGCACCTGCACCCGGTACGGGCCCGCCGCCCGGCTCGGCCGCGGCACCGTCCGCACGTACACCGAATACGCCGGCGGGGTCCCCAAGGCGCTCGGCGTGTCCCTCGGCGCGGCGGCGCTCACCGCCCTCCCCTCCGCCCCCACCGACGGCCGGCACTGCCACGACGCCGACGGCGACGGCAGCACCGACACCCGCCACGAGTGCGTCGGCGGCCACAGCCTCGAACTGGGCCTGCCCGCCGCACCGCCCGACGCTCCCGCACTGCCGTACCGGTGGGCCCTGTTCAACTGGAACCCGCACGGCCACAGCCCGCACGGCCGCTACGACGTCCCCCACTTCGACGTGCACTTCTACCTCGTCCCCCGCGAGGTCCGCGCCGCGATCCGGACCGGCAGCTGCGCCCTCCTCATCGACTGCGGGCAGCTCGCCGAGGCGGCCGAGCCGGTCCCGGCCGCCTACCTGCCCGCCGGGTACCCGGCGAGCAGCCCGCAGACCGCCGAGGGCGCCATGGGCGCCCACCTCGACAGCCGCCCGCCGACCTCGGGCACGCTCAGCGGCCAGACGTTCATCTACGGCGCGTACGGCGGCGAGATCGTCTTCATGGAGCCCATGCTCACCAAGGACTTCCTGCTGCGGCACCGCACACCGGCCGGGCGCAGCACCTGCGAGCCCGTGCCCCAGCCGGCGGCCTGGCGGATCCCGGGCTGGTACCCCACCCGGTACTGCACCGCCTACCGGCCCGCCGAACGCGACTACACCGTCTCCCTGACGGACTTCGCTCCCTCGGCCGGCCTGCGCGGCCTCGCCGCCGCCCCCTGACACCCGCGGCACCCCGGGGGCCGCCGCCCGACCCGGAGGCGGCCCCCGGGCGGACCGCGTGGCGCAGCGGCGGCCCACGGCGGACAGCAGCCACAATCGGACTGTCGCCTATGCCGTCTTGTCACCCTTTGGGGGGCTTGTCCATGTACGCAGCCGTCGTCCACGCCCTGGGAGAACCACCCCGGTACGCAACGGTGCCCGAACCGGCCCCCGCCGCCGGCGAGGTCGTCGTGGAGGTACTGGCCGCGGCGCTGTACCCGCTCGTGCGCTCCTTCGCCTCGGGCGGCCACTACACCGGCGCCACGGCGCTGCCGCTCGTCCCCGGCTTCGACGCGGTCGCCCGCACCGCCGGGGGCGAACTCGTCTACGTCCCCGGGCTGGAGCCCCCGCACGGCACCATGGCCGAACGCATCGCCGTGCCCGCCACCGCCCTGATGCCCCTGCCCGACGGGCTCGACCCCGTCGCCGTCGCAGCCGCAGTCAACCCGGCCTCGTCCGCCTGGATCGCGCTGCGCGAGCGCGGCCGGCTCCGCACGGGGGAGTCCGTCCTCGTGCTCGGCGCCACCGGCAACGCCGGCCGCGCCGCGGTCCGCATCGCGCGCGACCAGGGGGCGGGCACCGTCGTCGCGGCCGGTCGCGACCCCCGGTCGCTGCGGCGCACCGAGGAACTCGGAGCCGACCGCACCGTGTCGCTGACCGGGGCGGACGAGGACGTCGCCGCCGCGTTCGGCGCCGCGGCGGCCGATGCCGACCTCGTCCTGGACTACCTGTGGGACCGGCCCGCCGAGCTGGCCCTCGACGGCATCCTCCGTCACCGGGCCGACCTCGCGCGGCCCCTGCGCTGGGTGCAGGTCGGCTCGGCCGCAGGCGCCGACATGACGCTTCCGTCCGCCTGGCTGCGCAAGGCGGACGTCCAGGTCTGCGGCAGCGGGCTCGGCTCCCTCTCCGGCGCGCGCCGCAACGCCAGCCTGCGCGAACTGCTCGACCGGCTGCCCTCCCTGGAACCCACCACGGAACCCGTCGCCGTACCGCTGGCCGACGTGGAGACGGCCTGGCAGGCCCCGCTGCGCCCCGGCACCCGTATCGTGTTCACCACCCCCGCGGCCGAAGCGGACCCCGCCGCCGACACCCGCCGCCGGGCCGCTGCCGAGGACGCCGGCGCGCGCGAAGCCGTCTGAGGACGCGGCGGCCGTACACGCCGCAGGGCCGCCCGGCGCTCCGTTGCGCCGGACGGCCCCGGTCCGGGGGATCCCCTGACGGCTGCCGGCCCCCTCAGGGCCTGATGTCGTCGCAGGAGATCATCAGGTGGCGCGGCCCGCGCAGCACCGCGTTCTGCCGGTAGGGCGGCGGGTCGTCCAGCAGCCGCGGGTTGTGGAGCCGGCGTGCCAGCTCGCTCAGGGCGAGCTGTGCCTCCAGCCGCGCCAGCGGCGCGCCGAAGCAGCTGTGGATGCCGCTGCCGAGCCCGAGGTGCTGCACGTCCCTGCGGTCGGGGTCGAAGCGGTCGGGGTTCTCGAAGCGCTTCGGGTCCCGGTTCCCGGCCGCCAGCACCAGCCACATCGGCGCCCCCTTGGGGATGGTCACCCCGCACACCTCGATGTCGGAGAGGGGCGTGCGCTGCGGCAGCAGCTGGACCGGCGGTTCGTACCGCAGCAGCTCCTCCACCAGCGGCACCGCCAGCCGCGGCTCCCGCCGCAGCCGCTCCAGCACGTCGGGGTGGCGCAGCAGCGTCAGCATGCCGTTCGTGATCAGGTTGACGGTCGTCTCGTGCCCGGCGATCAGCAGCAGCGCGGCCGTGCTGAGCAGCTCCATCGTCGACATCGTCTCGCCCTGCCCGTGCCCGGCGGCCAGTTGGGACAGCATGTCGTCGCCGGGGTTCTTGCGGCGCTCCTCGATCAGGCCGGCCAGGTACATGCCGAGTTCCATCCGGGCACCGCTCGTGACCTTCTCCCGTTCCTCCGCGTCGGCGTCCGGATCGGGGTCCAGGCTCGCGGCGAGCGTGTCGGCCCACACGTGGAAGCGGGCCTCGTCCTCCCGCGGCACACCGAGCAGCCGGCAGATCATCGTCACCGGGAACGGGTACGAGAACTGCTCGACCAGGTCGATGCCGTCCCCGTCCCCGGAGCTGCCCTTCCCGTCCGCCAGCCCGTCGATCAGGCCCTTCACGATCGACCGCAGCTCCTCCCGCATCCCGTCGATGCGGCGCGGCGCATGGGGCGGACCGAACGGCCGGTTCGCCATCCGGCGCAGCCGGTCGTGCTCGGGCGGGTCCAGCTTCAGGAAGCTCGGCGGCAGCTGCCCCTCGCCCTCGTCCTGGCCGGCCAGCGGGTCGCCGGCCGCCGCACCGCGGTTGCGGGTGTCGGAGCTCAGCCGCGGGTCGTGCAGCAGGCCGTGGATCTCGTGGTACGTGCTCACCACGTACGGCCCCTCCCCATCGTGGAAGACGGGCGTCCTGCGCAGCTCCTCGTACAGCGGGTACGGGTTCGCGCGGTTCGAGTAGTCCAGGATCTGACTCAGGATCCCTTGCTTCATGACAGGTCCTCCGGGAGCGTGCGGTCGGTCAGTTCCTGGCGGGGGTGAAGGTCATCCGCCGGTCGGCCGGCGAGTACCCGCTGAGGGTCACCGTCGGGCCGTGCGTGGGCACCGACGGGTCCGGGAAGTCCGCCGGCACCGGCCGGCCGCCCTCGGGGCGCCGGTCGACGTTGGAGAACTCCGGCGGGAACGGCGCCGTCTCCTCGATCTGCCGCTGGTAGAAGTCCAGCCAGCGCGCGTTGTCGAAGGTGACCGCGCCGATGATCCGGCCCTGGTAGCCGTACACGGCCGCGAACCGGCGCTCCGCCGGAGAACCCTGCGTGACCATGATCTCGGTGCCCATGGTCGGGACGCCGACGGACTTGATGCTCACCCCGAACTGGGAGGACCAGAAGGCCGGGACCCAGATGTGCGGGCGCCGGCCGGCGCTGTCGCTGAGCATGTTGTGCGCCGCCGTCTCGGCCTGCGACACCGCGTTCCCCCAGTGCTCCAGCGACAGGAACTGGTAGCCGAACAGCGGGTGCGGGGAGCGGGCCACGTCGCCCGCCACGTAGACGTCGTCCGTGACGATGCCCGTGATGCCGAATGCACGGCAGCCCGCGTCGCAGGCGATGCCGCGCGGTCCCGCGCCGAGCCCGGAGCCGGCCAGCCACTCGGTGTTGCGCTGCGCACCCAGGCACACGACGACCACGTCGCACTCGACGACCGCCCCGTCGGACAGGTGCGCGGCGCGGACCCGGCCGCCCGAGTCGCCTTCCAGGCGGGTGACCATCACCCCGGTGCGCAGGTCGACGCCGTGCTCGCGGTGCATCTCGGCCGCCACCGCCCCGATGACCCCGCCGAGTGCCCCGACCAGCGGCGCGTCGGCCCGCTCGGCGACGGTGACCTCCAGGCCGCGCTCCCGGCAGGCGGAGGCGATCTCGGAGCCGGTGAACCCGGCGCCGATGACCAGGACGCGGCGCGGCCCGGCCTCCAGCCGGCGCGCCAGGCCGGCGCCGTCGGCGCGGGTGCGGAGCACGAACACGCCGTCGAGTTCCCCCTCGGCCTCGTTCGGCCAAGGCCGGGCCCGCACGCCGGTGGCGATCAGCAGCCGGTCGTAGGGCACCTCGTCGCCGTCGGCGAGCTTCACCCGCCGCCCGGCCATGTCGAGGCCGCTCGCGGGAACGCCGAGACGCCACTCCGCCTCGATCGCACGGCGGCGCGGCAGCGCGGTGTTCTCGGCGCGCGCCATGCCCAGCAGGACCTGTTTCGACAGGGGCGGCCGGTCGTACGGCTCGTACGGCTCGTCGCCGACCATCGTCAGGGTGCCCTTGAAACCCTTCTCCCGCAGGGTCTCCGCGGCGCGCAGACCGGCCAGGGAGGCACCCACGACGACGATCCGGCCGCTGCTCTTGAGGGCCTCCAGCGCCGCCTCATACATCGGCGGCCTCCGTGTCCTCGACGAGGATCGCCTGCACCGGGCACGCCGCGGCCGCCTGGGCGACCCGCTCGCGCTGCGCGGCCTCGGCCTGCGGGTCGTACAGCAGCCCCTCGTCGCCGTGCATCGCGAAGACGTCGGGGGCCAGGAAGGCGCACTGCGCGTACCCCTGGCATCGGTTCAGATCGACGACAAGCCTGAGCAAGGTGCGGTCCTTTCACTGGCCCCCGCGCTTCCTGGGCCAGCGTGCTGCCTGGCGCCCGGAACTGCCCGTCGGGGGGCGCCGTTGGAGTGAGGGCTACGCGGCCGCGCGGCGGCGGGCCGCCCGCAGCACGTACACGCTGACGGCCAGGGCCCACGCCGGGAAGACCAGCTCGGTCCACGGCACGGTGGAGCCGACGAACAGCAGGACCAGCCCCGCGGCGTACCCGGCCGCGGTCAGCCCGCGCGGCATGACGCCCATGCGCCGTCCGATCCCCGAGGTCGCGAAGATGAACACGGCGGCCATCCGCAGGGAGTAGGTGCTCATCAGGGTGTAGGCGAAGTGCCGGCCGAACGACTCGGGCTCACCGGCGGAGATGACGGTTCCGGCCGCGGCGGTGGCCCCGAAGAGGGTCGCGACGAACACGAGCCCGCTGCCGAGGAAGACCGTCGCGAAGAACCGGTCCTCCGCCGCGCCGGTGTGCTCGCGCAGCGCCCCCATGAACCACAGGAAGGCGATCCCGGCGAACGGGACGAGCTCCACCGCCGCCCGCAGCGCGCCCTCCCGGCCGGGGGCGACGGCGACGGCGGCCCCGCCGCCGCCCGACGGCAGGGCGATCCGCACGAGGACGATGGCGGCGGCGAGCAGCACGGCGAAGGCCACTCCGGCCAGGCCTGCGGCCCGCGGGGAGCTCAGCGGTGTCTCCGGGGGAGGACCCGGCAGGGTTTCTCTCATCCCCCCAGGAAGCCGCCGCCGGCGCCGCGCTGCCAGCGGACCCGCGCACTCGGGTGAGGGCCTCGGGACGGCCTCCCGGGCGCCGGCCGAGCCGGAACCCGGCGGCCGGCGCCCGCTACCACGGCAGGTCGCGCAGCTGCTGCACGCACAGCACGACGAACAGCAGGCCCGCGGCGCCCAGTACGCCGTTGCTGACCGCGCCGTTGCGCCATTCGGCGGGCGTGCGCTCCGAGTTGAGCAGCCACACCAGCGTCAGCGCCAGGAACGGCATGAACAGCGCGCCGATCACCCCGTACACGACGACCAGCCCGAACGGCTGGTCCAGGAACAGCAGGCTGATCGGCGGGAACGTCAGCCACAGCAGGTACGCCCGGAACGGCAGCGACTTCTCGGGGCTCCGCCCCTGCGGGAGCAGCGACGGCCGCAGCTTCCCCACGAAGTCGGCGAACATCAGGCTCACCCCGTTCCACACGCCGATCAGGGAGGTGAACGAGGCCGCGAAGAAGCCGACCAGGAACAGCTTGGCGGTGGTGTCGCCGTAGGTCTGGGCGAGGACGTTCCCGAGGTCGAGGAGGCCCCGGTCGCCCTTGGCGAGCGCGATGCCCGACGCGTGCAGCAGCTCGGCGCCGACGAACAGCATCGCCACCACGAACACGCCGGTGGTCAGGTACGCCACCCGGTTGTCGAGCCGCATCACCTTCATCCAGCCGGTGTCCCGCCACCCCTTGGCGTTGACCCAGTAGCCGTACGCGGCGAGCGTGATGGTGCCGCCGACGCCGCCGATCAGGCCGAGCGTGTACACCAGCGACCCCTGCGGCAGCACGGGCACCAGGCCGGCGACCGCGGCCCCCAGGTGCGGGGTGACCCGGACCGCGAGGTACACGGTCACCGCGAACATGACGCCGACCAGGACCGTCATGGCCTTCTCGAACGCGGCGTACCGGTTGAACCAGACGAACACCAGCCCGACCAGCCCGCACAGCACCGCCCACACCTTCAGGTCCAGCGCGCCGGGGAAGAGCGCCGCGAGCGGCAGCGCGCTCGACGACATCGCGGCCGCGCCGTAGACGAACCCCCAGACGACGACGTACCCGGCGAAGTACACGGTCGTCCAGGAGCCGAGGCTGCGCCAGCCGTCGAACAGGGTGCGGCCCGTCGCCAGGTGCCAGCGGCCGACGGCCTCCGCCAGCGAGATCTTCACCAAACAGCCGACGACCGCCGCCCACAGCAGCGTGTAGCCGAACCTGCCGCCCGCGATGAGCGTCGCCACGAGGTCGCCGGCGCCCACACCGGTCGCCGCGACGACGATCCCAGGTCCGATCGACCGCCAGCCCGCCCTGCGGGGAGGCACCCCGCCGCGCGCCCCCGTCCCGGTCGTGGTCGTGTCCGCCATCCGCGCCGCCTTCCCGTCCGTCCTGCACCGGCTCCGACGGGTCACGAAATCCGCTGCGCGCCCCGCGCGCAAGAGGGCCTCTCAGCCCGGCCCGCCCGGCAGGCCCGCCCGGCCCGCGGCCCGCCCGCCACCGCCGCCGCGGGTGCCGTCCGCGCGCGCCGCCGCCCGCCGCCCGCCGGGCCCCGTACGGCCCCCTCCCGGCGGCCGCAGGTGCCGCAGCAGGGCGGCGGCCGCGAGCGCGGCGACCAGCACGCAGACCGCCCCCCACCCGTACGCCGCGTACAGGCGCACGCCGAGCCACGACCCGGCGGTACCGCCCAGGTAGGCGCACATCATGTACGCCGTGGTGAGCCTGCTCAGCGAGTCCTCCCGCAGCGCGTACACCCGCGCCTTGTTGGCGACCATCCCGCCCTGCATCGCGACGTCCAGCAGCAGCGTCCCCGCCGTCAGCGCGGCCAGGCCCGGCAGACCGCCCAGCCCGCCCGCCGCGAGCACCGCGGCCGACACGGCGACCCCCGCCAGGGCCGCCAGGTTCACCGGCCCCGGCCCGTGCCGGTCCACGAGCCGGCCGGCGTACGGCGTGCACAGCATCGTCACGCCGCCGACCAGGGCGAGGACGCCGACCGCCTGCGCCCCGTAGCCGTACACCGGGCCCGTGAGGAGCAGCGCCACGCTCGTCCAGACCGCCGAGAACGCCCCGAACGCGGCCGCCTGGTAGAAGCAGGAGCGGCGCAGTTCCGGCTCCGCGCGCAGCAGCCGCAGCGGCTCGGCGAGGAACTCCCGGTACGGCCTGCGGGCGTCGGCGGCCGCCGGGGCGGTGACCGGGACCGCGTACGCCATGACCGCGGCCAGGACCAGCGCGACGGCCGAGGCCACCAGATACGGGGCGCGCCAGCCGAGCCATTCCCCGAGCACGCCGCTGAAGGCGCGGGCCAGCAGCATGCCGCCGGTGGAGCCGCTCAGCAGGGCGCCGAGGACCGCGCCGCGCCGGTCGGGCGCGACGAGTCCGGCCGCGAGCGGGCTGATGACCTGCGCGGCCACCGTGGTCAGGCCGATCAGGGCGCTCGCCGCGACCAGCGGCGGCAGCGCCGGGGCGCAGCCGGCGGCCAGCAGGGCCAGGCCGGTGGCGGCGAGCAGGACCACCAGCAGCGAGCGGTGCGGGAAGCGGTCCCCGAGCGGCACCAGCAGCACCATGCCCGCGGTGTAGCCGATCTGGGTGGCGGTCACCACGAGGGACGCGGCGTCGGGGGAGACCCCCAGGCCGTCCGCGATCAGCGGGGCGACCGCCTGCGGGAAGTACAGGTTGCCGACGGCCACGGCGCCGGTGACGGCAAGGAGCAGCAGCAGCCTGCGGCTCATCCGGCCGCCCCCCGGAGGAGGCGGGAGGGGAAGGAGGTCATGGGAAGAGTCCACGGCACCTGACCGGACCTGCCAATTGATGTAGCGTGCCGCTTAATGATCAGCTTCGAGCTCGGGGTCGAGGACCTGGCCCGCACCCGGTTCGCGCTCTCACCGCTCGCCGAGACGGTGCTGAGCCTGCGCGTGCTGCGGGACCCGGGCGTCTCCGCCCTCCACCTGCCCTGGCGCCGGTCCGTCCTCGCCCGGATCGGCGGCCTCGACACCGGCCTGCTGCTGTCACTCGTCGCGGACCTCCTCACCCTCCCCGACTTCCTCACCCCGCGCCCCACCGTGTTCGAGCCCGAGTTCGAGGACGAGCTGGCCGTCGTACGCGGCACCCCGCCCGGCCGGGTACGCCGCGACCTGCTCGCCGCGCACGCCCCGCACCCGCTGCCCGCACCCCTGCTCGCGGCGACCGCTCCGGGCGACGGGCCCGCGACCGCGCTGCGCGACACCATCTGCGAACTCCTGCACCGCTACTGGGAGATCGCCGTCCGGCCGGTCTGGCCGCAGATCCGCCTCGTCGCCGAGGCCGACATGACGTACCGGGCGCGGCAGCTCGCCCGCGGCGGCGCCAGGCTGCTCTTCGCCGACATGCACCCCCAACTGCGGTGGGAGGACGCCGGATCCCGGGGCGTCCTGCGCGTCCACCGCACCATCGGCGGGTACGAGGCCAGGGCCCGCGGCCGCGGACTGCTGCTCGTGCCGTCCGTGTTCGCCCACAAGTGCGCGCCGCCCGTGGGGCCCGACGAGCCGCCCTCCCTGCTCTACCCGAGCCGCGGGGCGGCCACCCTGTGGGAGGCCGAACCCGAACCGGCCCCCAGGCAGGGTGCGGACGCGGCCCGGCGGGCCGCCGGGGACGCCCTCGTCCCGCTGCTCGGCGCACCCCGGGCCCGGCTGCTGCGCCTGCTCGCGGAGCCCGCCGCGACGGTCGAACTCGCCCGCCGCCTGCGGGTCACTCCCAGCGCGGTCTCCCAGCACCTGCGCGTCCTGCACGCCGCCGGGCTGGTCACCCGCGCCCGCCACGGCCGGCAGGTCCTGTACCGGCGCAGCCCCCTCGGCGACCGGCTCACCGCCGGCGGCTGACACCCGGTCCGCGGCCCCCGGCCGTGGGGCCTCAGGGGGTGCCGAAGTCCGGGAGGGTGAGCGTGCCGTCTTCGGCGAGGGCGAAGCCCGGATTGTGCGCGACCTCCCACACATGGCCGTCGGGGTCGGCGAACACGCCCGCGTAGCCGCCGTAGAACGTCGGCGCGGGCGGCCGCGTCACCGCTGCCCCGGCGCGCCGGGCCGTCTCGACGAGCTCGTCCACCTCCTGCCGGGAGCGCACGTTGTGCGCCAGGGCGATCCCGCCCCACCCGGGCGCGTCCGCGACGCCGCTGTCCTGCGCGAGCTTCTCCCGCCCCCACAGGACCAGCGCGAGGCCGCCCGCCTGGAAGAAGACGGTCTCCTCGGCCTGCTGCCCGCGCCAGCCCAGCGCCTCGTAGAAGGCACGGGCCCGGCCGAGATCCGCGACGCCCAGGGTGATCAGACTGATTCGCTGCTCCATGGCGGGAAGCTACCACCGGGCCGGCCGCCGGCCGTCACGGCCCGGGAGCCGTCCGCCGGTCGAACCACGCCGCGCTCTCCGGCCGGCGGGCCCACAGCACCGCCAGCACCGCGGGCACCGGCCAGACCGCACCGAGGAGCGGCTCCACCCGGTACAGGACCAGCGCGAACGGAACGGCCGCCCACCCGTAAGCGCACGCCGCCACCCGCAACCGGCGCAGCCGCAGCGGGAACTTCAACGCGGTGACCACACCCCACGCTGCCACTGCCAGCACCACCAGCCCGCCGCACACCACCAGCCCCGCACGCTCCTCGACCGCCGGCCCGCAGCAGGGCGCCGAGGCGTCCCCCTCGCCCCACACCGCCGCGGCGACGGCCATACTGTCCGTCACCAGCCGAACCCCGACGACGGCCTGTACGCCGCCGAGCAGCATCAGCAGCACCCGCAGCCGTCGCACCGCCCGGGGCATCCGCGCGCCCTCCCACGGCTGCCCGGCCGCGGAGCCGTGCCCGTATCCGTCGTGCGGCTCCACTGCGACGACCTCCCCCGGCAGGGCGACCCGGCGCCCGGCATCCGGTGCACGCGCCGCGTCCAGCATCCGGCGGCGCGCCCCGGGTGTACAGAGGACGGTCGCACCCGGGCCGCCCGCGGAGGCGTCAGCGCTGGCAGCGGCCGAAGGTGACGACGTACGTCCCGCCGTTCGGCGAGGACGCCCCGGCCCGGTCGGCGGTGCCGGGCTGGCTGCCCGCCGCCGCCGCCGCGGCCGTCGCCTTGGCCGCCGCTGCCCGGGAACCCCGCCCGGGCCGCGGCGATGACCTCGCCCGCGGAACGCCGCGGGGACGTGGCGTACCGCGCGGCCGGCGCCGCCAGTCCGGCGACGGGGCGTCCGGTCGGGTCGTCGTCGTACTCGACGGCCGAGCTGCGGCGCCGTGCCGCGGGCTCACCCGGGTCCTGGGCGTCCGGGGAGTCGGCGGCCGTAGGCGCGGGGTCGTCTGGCGGACCTGGAGGGGCTTCCGCTCGTCAGCCTGCCGCGGGGGACGGGCATCCGCGCCGCCCTGGAGCATGCCTGCGCCACTGCCGGATTCCGGCCGCGCGTCGCCTTCGAGGCCTCCGCACCCGCGCAGGTCGCCCGGCTCGCCGCCGGCGGCCTGGGCGTGGCCGTCGTCCCGGAGCCGGCACCCGGAGCCGGCACCGGGGGCGGGCGGGGGCGAGGGCGGGGGAGCGGGCGCGGTGCAGGGGCTGCGCATGCTGCGCCTGGCCCGGCCCGCCCTCCGCGGCCGGGTCGCCATCGCCTGGCCCGCGAACGGCCCCGCCACCCCGGCGGCCCGGGCACTCCTCGCCCGGCTCTGCGCGGCGTTCCCGGAAGCGGGCGCGCAGGGCCCGCGCGTATCGGCCGTACCACCCGCATCACCCGTACGGCCGAAGGGGACCCGGCCGGGACGCGGGCCGCGGTGCCGGGCCCCGGCTGCGGCCTTAGCGTGGATACGGGGGATGGGCCGCCGGCACCGGCGAAGGGAACTCGCATGCGTCGATACCCGCCGATCGGCGACCACGGGCTCATCGGGGACCTCCGGACTGCCGCGCTGGTCTCCTCCGAAGGCGTCCTCGACTGGTACTGCGCCCCGCGCTTCGACTCGCCGAGCCTGTTCGCGTCCCTCCTGGACCACGACCGCGGCGGCCACTTCGCCGTCACCGCCGACGCGCCCGGAGCCGTCGTCCGCCAGCTGTACCTCGCGGACACCGCCGTACTCGTCACCCGCTTCATGACCGAGGAGGGCGTCGGCGAGGTCGTCGACTTCATGCCCCTCGGCGAGGCCGAGGCGCCGCCCGACCGGCACCGCATCATCCGCATCATGCGCGTCACCCGCGGAAGGGTCCGGTTCCGGATCGCCTGCCGGCCCGCCTTCGACTACGGGCGCGCCCCGCACACCACGGCGTTCCCCGCCCCCGGCACGGTCCGCTTCGCCGGCCCGCAGCAGGCCGTCTTCCTCCAGACCTCCGGGCCCGTGCGGCTCACCGGCGACGGGCCGGGCGTACAGGGCGAAGCGGAGCTGGGGCAGGACGACCTCGCCGCGGCCGTCCTCACCGTCTGCCACGACCCGGCGGCCGAGACGCCCGGACCGCCGACCGAGGCGGACATCCGCCGTGCCTTCCGCTCCACGTACGGCTACTGGCACCGCTGGGTGCGCCGCAGCCGCTACCGGGGGCGCTGGCAGCAGATGGTCAACCGGTCGGCGATCACCCTGAAGCTGATGACGTACGCCCCGACCGGCGCCCCCGTCGCCGCGGTGACGGCCGGCCTGCCCGAGCAGATCGGCGGCGAACGCAACTGGGACTACCGCTACACCTGGGTCCGCGACGCCTCCCTCTCGGTCAAGGCCCTGCTGGACCTCGGCCTCGACGAGGAGGCCGACGCCTTCCGCCGCTGGCTCGGGGCCCGCGTCGGGAACGGCCGGACCGTCACCGGCGAACCGCTGCAGATCATGTACCGGGTGGACGGCGACCCCCGCCTCGCCGAGGAGGTCCTCGACCACCTGGAGGGCTACCGCGGCTCCGCGCCCGTACGCATCGGCAACGGCGCGGCCGAACAGCTCCAGCTCGACATCTACGGCGAGGCCGTCTTCGCCCTCAGCCACGCCCGCGACCTCACCCAACTCGCCGGGTACGACGGCTGGACGCGCCTGCGGCAGCTCCTGGACTGGCTGACCCGCCACTGGGACCGGCCCGACGAGGGCATCTGGGAGACCCGCGGCGGCCGCCGCGACTTCACCTACAGCCGGCTGATGTGCTGGACGGCCTTCGACCGCGGCATCCTGATCGCCACCGAGCTGGCCCGGCCCGCGGACGTCGCCGCCTGGACCGCCGCACGGGACGCCGTCTTCCAGCAGATCACCGACCGCGGCTACAGCCCGCGCCGCAAGGCGTTCGTCCAGCACTTCGACGGCGACGTGCTCGACGCCTCGCTGCTGCTCATGCCGACCGTCGGGTTCGTCTCCCCGAAGGAGCACCGCTGGCTGTCGACGCTGGACGCCATCGAGGCCGAACTGGTCTCCGACAGCCTGGTGCACCGCTACGACCCGCGCGAGTCACCCGACGGCCTCCGCGGCGGCGAGGGCACCTTCTCCCTGTGCACGTTCCTGTGGGTGAGCGCGCTGGCGCGGGCGGGGAGGCTCGACATGGCCCGCTACGCCTTCGACAAGATGCTGACGTACGCCAACCACGTCGGCCTGTTCGCGGAGGAGATCGGCCCGACCGGCGAGCAGCTCGGCAACTTCCCGCAGGCGTTCACACACCTGGCCCTCATCACGGCCGCCCTGGCCCTCGACGGGGAACTGGACCGCGAGGAGCGCGCCGACCGCTGACACCGCACGGCGCGGCTGCTCACACGGCCCCGGACCCGGAGGCATCCGCCTCGTAGTGCCGCAGATAGTCCCGCAGCCCGGGCGCGAGCCCCGCCCCGTCCCCGTCCCCGTTCCCGTTCCCGTCTCCGTCTCCGTCTCCGTTGGCGAGGTCCCACAGCGTGTTCTCGATCCAGTACCGGTGTGCGAACTCCTCGAAGGACTCCGCACACCGCACGAGGGCCGCCCGCTGCTCCTCCTGGTCCGCGAGGTCCGTGCACGTCGGCCGCCCGGCCCGGTGCGCCTCGTACACGGACTCGTACTCCAGGTGCGAGCACACCACGAACGCCTCGCCGCCCGGGCGCAGGTACAGGTACCAGATGACGCAGTCCTGCTGGTCGCGCAGGAACCGCACGAGGAACGCGCCCGGCTCGACGGGACTGGGCAGCGGCCCGGACAGATCCGTCCGGCAGGCCGTCACCGACACCTCGTCGAGCGCCCGGTGCAGCCGCGCGCTGGAATGGAACGCGGCGAAGTCCCGCGGCAGCACGAGCCCCTCCGCGGCCAGCAGCGCCCCGATCCCCGCCACGTGCGCGGCCCGCCCCGGCTCATCCGCCCCGACCCCGCCGAGCCAGCCGAAGTCCCCGGTGTGCAGGGCGGGATCCAGCGGGGGCAGACTCTCGTACGGGTAGCACTCGTACGTCCCCCCGCACTCCCGGTACGCCCCCAGATCGGTGCCACACCAGGCAACGGCGAACACGGGCGCATCCGCGGAAACGGACACAGGCTGCTCGGACATCGACTTCCTCACCCACACAACGCACGACGACCAGACCGGCGCAGCATCGCATCCCCCACCGACAACCCGCGGCGAACTCCGGGAGGGCGGCCGGGGCGACACCATGCAGTGCCGCCTCCGGTTCCACCTGGTCCGGGACTTCGTGCTGGAGGGCTGGCGGCCGCCGGTGACGGGTGACGGCGGACGTCACCCTGACCGCCCTACCCCTTGGCAGGAGTCGGCCGCGCTGCTGCACCGCGGCGCATGAGACACACCACCGAACAGCCTTGTGCGGAACCGGGTCTGTGTGTCACCGGTTCCGCAGGCTGGCTCGAGAGCTTTGCGCGCTCTCGGCCGGCTCAGCCGGGGGTGACGGTGTAGGTGAAGGACTGCGAGGAGTCGGTGCCGCCCGCGCTGGTGAGGGTGACGGTGACCGTGCCGGTGCCGCCCGGGGAGTAGGCGACGATGGTGGTGTCGTCGATGATGTTGTAGGCGGTCGAGTCGGGGCCGTACGAGATGTCCACGACGTCGCTGAGGTTGGTGCCGGTGATGGTGGAGGCCGTGCCGCCGTAGTCCGGTCCGGCGGTGGGGTCCATGCTGGTCACCGTCGGAGCGTCCACGTAGGTGAAGGTGAGCCCGTTGGTGGTGCCGCCCTTGGTCGTGACGCTGACCGGGACGGTCTGGGGGGTGGTCACGGAAGGAACCTGGACGTCCAGCGTGGTGTCGTTGACCACGGTGGGAACGGCGGTGTTGGAGCCGAAGGACATCGATGTGGCGGTCTGCAGGCTCGAACCGGTGAGGGTGACCGGGATGCCGGCGAGCGGTCCCGTGGTCTCGCTGAGGCTCGACTTGGTCGGGGGCGTGATGTAGTAGTACCAGACCGGCAGTGTCGTTCCCCCCGGCGTGGTGACGGTGACCTGGACCGCGGCCTGGTTCGAGGGCGCCACAGCGGTGATCTGGGTGGAGCTGTCGACCGTGAAGGTGGCCGACTTGGTGCCGAACTTCACGCTGGTGGCGCCCGTGAAGTTCGCGCCGGTGATGACGACCTGGTTACCACCCGAGGTGGGTCCCTGGTTCGGGTTCAGAGTGACCACGGGGTTTCTCCTTCGCGTGCTGGGTGTCTGCTTCTTGGGGATGGCGGCCCTGCCTGCGGGAGCACGAATGGCCTGTGATGCCGGCGCCATTTCAGTGTGGCCGGGTCCTCGCGAAGGGCGTCTTTCGTACACAACTGAAGCAAGAATTCCACGAATGGAGTAGGGCGCATATGATGCAGTAAGTGGTGAGTATTACAAGATGAATTACTTCCTGCTGGTGACATATGCGCCCGAGTGCTCCGTTTGACCACTTACGCAGGTCGCGGACGGGTGGGACGGTCAAGGGAACGCGCGGAATCGACTCCTGAACGTCACGGGCGCCAGTTATGGGACTGCATGACACGAAATCCTCGACTCGCTCTGGCACTCACCGAATTCTGGGGTCCGATCGAGAGGAGTCGACAATGTCAGTCGGTCAGGCACCGCCGGAAATCCAGAATTCCAGGAGTTCCCCGTCCGCCGTCCTGCCCCTGGTGGCCGACGCCGGCACGGTCCCCGTGGGACCGGCACCCCACTCCGTCGCCATGCGGCCCGACGGGCTGCGCGCCTATGTGACCAACTCGGGCAGCAACACCTTGAGCGTGCTCGACACCGCCTCGGACACCGTCGTCACCACCATCGGTGTCGGGGCCGCCCCGTGGGCCGCGGCGGTCACCCCGGACGGCCGGTACCTCTACGTGACCATGCCCGGCTCGGGATCCGTCGCCGTCGTCAGCACGGCCACCGACACCGTCGTCGCCACCGTCGGCGGCCTCAACGTTCCGCGCGGGCTGGCCGTCACCCCCGACGGGACCCGTGTGCACGTGGCGAACTCCGGAGCCAACACCGTGAGTGTCATCAGCACGGCCACCAACACCGTCACCGGCACCATCACCGTGGGCAACGGCCCCCAGGCCGTCACCGTCCGCCCCGACGGGCTGCGTGCGTACGTCAGCAACTCCACCGGCGGCACCGTGAGCGTGATCGACACGGTCGGCAACACCGTCGTGGCCACCCTGACCGGCTTCCAGGCGCCCCTGGGCGTGGCCGCCACGCCCGATGGGACCCGTGTGTACGTGGCGAACTCCGGTGCCCGCAAGGTGAGTGTCATCGGCACGGCCACCCACACCGTCATCGACACGGTCACCGTCGCGAGCAGCCCCTCCTATCTGACCGCCTCCCCGGACGGGACGCTCGTCTACGCGTCCATGACGGGCGCGGGCTCGCTGACGGTGATCAACCCCAGCAGCAACAGCATCAGCGAAACCATCCCGGGATTCGCCGGACCCCACGAGGTGGCGACCACACCGGACGGCGGATACCTGTACGTCGTCGGCCACGACGACAACACGGTCACCGTCCTGAGGAGGCCGGCCAGCATCTCCCCCAACACCGGCTCCCGGGGCGGCGGAAACACCGTGACCATCACAGGCCGGGGCTTCCTCGGGACGACCGCCATTCGCTTCGGGATCCGGCCGGCCACGGACTTCGCCGTGGTCAGCGACACCACGCTGACCGTCACCGTGCCTTCCGGCATCCGATCAGCCGTACCCGTCACCGTGACCGCAAGCGGCGGCACGGCGATCGTCGGGCACTACTACTACCGTCGGGTGCCCGTCGTGGACCAGATCTCGGCCTCCTCCGGGCCGATGAGCGGGGGAAACACCCTCACCGTCACCGGGAAACGGTTCGTCGGGGTCAAGACCGTACGGTTCGGCGCCATCGAGGCGCCCGCCACCGTCCTGTCGGACACCCAGCTCACCGTCACCGTCCCGCCGTCGGCCCTCGCCCGCACCGTCCCCCTCTACATCACCAGCCCGGGAGGTGTCTCGGGCAGCCTCTCCTACGCCTACATCGGCAGCCCCACCATCACCAGCATCAGCCCCACCTCCGGGCCGCGCACCGGAAGCCGCATCGTCAACCTCAACGGCACCTTCCTGTCCGACGTCACCAGCGTCACCTACGGCGGCGTCCCGGCCCTCTCGTTCAAGGTCATGTCCGCCATCAAGGTCCAGACGGTCACACCGCCGACATCCACCCCCGGCCCCGTGGCCGTGGTCGCGAAGACCTCCACCGGAGCCACGGCCACGTCCCCCACGCCGTACAACTACACCTGACAGCGGAGGCGCCGCACGGCATCGGCTCGCTCGGGCACCGAGGCCGGTCGATGTGTTCGGTCGGGTGCGGCGAGATGTGGGCCAGGTACTCCGGGTCCATCTCCCAGCCCTCGCCGGCAACTGACGGACGATCTCCGCGATGTCCAGGGCGTCGTGGAACGCCGCGGAGTTCGTGGGCAAGGCGTTGCATTCCATCGGGTCGATTCAGCGAGCCGTGATCGGATCGACCGGCTCGGCGGGCGGTAGGCCGAGGACGCCGCGTACGGCGCGCTCGGCCAGTTCGACATCGTGCGGCGGGCCGATTCCGTCGTGGCTCACGAGGCCCTCCATCGCGCCGAGGCAGGCCCGAGCGGTGTCCGCCGCAGGCGGACCGGGCGGGATCGCGCCCGTGCTCCGGCCCTCCGTGATGCGCCGCTCCACGTCTCCCGTGAGCTTGCCCAGGATCCGGCCGAGTTCCCGCGCCACCGGGTGGTCCCGCCCGGCGAACTCGATCGCGAGGACCCGGACGACCCCCGCCACGTCGCGCCGGCAGTAGACGGCGTGGCCGCGCGCCATCAGCATCAGCGCCGCCACCGGGTCGGCCTCGGCGGCCGCCGGGTCGCCGACCTCCGCCGCCCACGTCTCGTCCACCCACCGCACCACCTCCAGCGCGAGCTCCTCCTTGCCCGCGAACTGGTGGTACAGCGCGCCCCGCGTGTAGCCGGCCTCCGCGGCGACCTGCTCCAGCACCAGGTTCGCGTACCCGTGCCGGGACAGGCCGCGCGCGGCGGCCTCCAGCAGGGCGCTCCGCGTACGGGCGCGCCGGTCGGCCTGGGTCCGGCGGCCGGCGGCGGTGCTCACGGAACGGCCCCCTCCGTCTTACATACAGTCATGTACGTATGTTACGTTGCCGATCGGGATTCCGGAACGGAAACCGCCCGAAGGGAGAAGGCCATGACGGTCGATTCGGAAGCAGGCCGCGGAGCCGGCGGCACCGCACCGCCGGTGCGCCGACACCTCGTCCTGCCGGAAGCGGTACGCCGCCTCAGCACCCTCCCCGAACCCGACTACGCCGACCTGTTCACCCTCACGGCCGCCGGCGCCGCCACCCGGTCGCCGGAGCAGTGGGCGTGCGCCGTGCTCCAGGACGCCGCCGGCTGGAAGGGCCAGTTCGTGTGGCGCGGGATACTCGGCCTGCGCCTGCAAGGGCGGCCCACTCCCGGATGCGTCGCCGGATGGGAGATCGACGGCCGCGGCGACGACTGGATCCGCCTGGAAGCACACTCCCGCATGATCACGGGCCAGATCGTGCTCCGCGTGGAGGAGGCGCAGGCCTCGCTCTCCACGTTCATCCGCTACCGCAGGCCGTCCGGCGCCCGCGTATGGAGCCGGCTGACCCCGCTGCACCACACACTCGTCCCCCGCCTGCTGCGCGACGCGCACCGGACCCTGCACGACACCCCGGCCTGACCGGGCCGGACGCCACCGCGCCGACACCCTCGGGTGGGCGACTCCCCGTTTATCCCGAGCCGGGCCCCGGAAGGAATGCGGTCCCCCGCACTCCTCCCCGGACGGTGAGCGTTGAACCGAGCGAAGCACTCCGCAATCGGCTACAAGGGCAGCTCAGACGAGGCGATCCGGCACCACTACGACTTCCTCGGGGACTTCTACCGGCCGGCCCTCGGCCCCGACCTCGTCTACTCCCTCGCCCGATGGGAGGACGGCGACACCCTGGAGACCGCGCAGGTCCGCAAGCTGGACCTGCACGTCCGGGCCGCCCGCGCCGAAGGCGCCTCCCGCGTCCTCGACGTCGGCTGCGGCTGGGGCAGCATGATGCACCGCCTGGTCGAGGCGCACGGCGTCCAGCACGTCGTGGGCCTCAACGTCAGCCCCGCGCAGGTCGAGTTCGTCCGCAGCCGAGGATGGCCCGGCTGCGAAGTACGCCTGGAGAACTGGATCGACCACCTGCCCGAGGCCCTGTACGACGCCGTCTTCGCGATCGAGGCCATGGAGCACTTCGCCGGCAGCACGATCCGCCGCTCCCAGCGCGTAGCCCGCTACCGGCTCTTCTTCGAACGCTGCCACGCCTGGCTCCGCCCCGGCGGACGGCTCGCCGTCCAGTCGAACGCCTGGAACGCGCGCGGCTGGCTGGCCTCCATGGTCCTCCCGGCCCGCATGCTCGACCCCGACGGCGATCCCCGGCACGGCTTCCGCCCCCGCGACATCCGGGACGCCGTCGGCAACCTCCGCGAAGGCCTCCACTCCTCCCGCCGGGTCTTCCCCGAGTGCTTCGTGCCGACCCGCTCCGAACTGGTCGAGGCCGCCCGCGGCCTGTTCACCGTCGCCCAACTGCGCGACGACCCCGACGACGGCGCGCGCACCCTCCAGTGCTGGATGGAGCGCTGCATCGCCCACCGCGAGCAGGGCGCCCGGCTGATCGGCCGCCAAGCCGTGGACGACCTCATCCGGGAGCAGCGGGCGACACTGCGATTCATGCGCGAGCACCGGTGCACCGTGCTGCGGATGGCGCTCGAGCGCGTCGACTGAGCGGGTCGGCGTCGGCTCGGTCGGGGCGCCGCCCTGAGTGGGGCGCCGCCTTGAGTGGGGCGCCGCCTTGAGTGGGGCGCCGCCTTGAGTGGGGCGTGTCCCCCGTTGCCCAGGGGGCGCCGCCTCCCTGGCGTGAGACCGTCACAGGAAGGACCGGACATGGGCGCTCCACCGCTCGCCGCGCCCGTCGCCCCGGCCGTGAAGGGGCGCGCCGCACTGCCCTGGACGGCCGGGCCCGCCGCCGTGTTCGCCCTCCTCCAACTGGCCCTCGTCGTACCGGGCTCCTCCCTCGGCTGGGACGAGATCGTCTACGTGAGCCAGGTGCAGCCCGGGACGCCCGCCGCGTTCTTCTCGGCACCCCGGGCGCGCGGGATCTCCTACCTAGCCGCGCCCGTCGCCGCGCTCACCACCTCCACGACCGCCCTGCGCGTCTGGCTCGCACTGCTCTCGTCCGGCGTCCTGTTCCTCGTCCTGCGCGTCTGGCGGCGCCTGCTGCCGCCGCCGGTCCTCGGCTGCGCCGGCCTCCTCTTCGCCGGCCTGTGGGTCACCCTCTACTACGGCCCGCGCGCCATGCCCAACCTGTGGTGCGCGCTGGGCGCCCTCGCCGCGGCGGGCTGGCTGCTCCGGGCGGAGCGCCCCGGACGGGGCGGCCGGGCCGCCGCGGTGGGTGCGGGCGCGGCCGTCGCCTTCGTGACGGCCATGCGGCCCGTCGACGGGCTGTGGCTGGCGCTCCCGCTCACCGGGGCCGCCCTGCTGGCGGCCGGTCCGCGACGGCCCCTGCTGTGGGCCGCGCCGCCCGCCGGGGTGCTGGCGGGGGCCGTCCCGTGGGTGGTGGAGGCGCACACCTCGTACGGCGGACTCGCCGCCCGCCTGGCCCGCGCGAGCGAGATCCAGGGCGGCATCGGCGCGCACTTCGCCGTCGACGACCATGCGCGCAGCCTCGTGGGAGTGACCCTGTGCCGGCCCTGCGACGGCGCCTGGAGCCATCCCTGGACGGCCGCCTGGTGGCTCGCCCTGCCGCTGCTCGCGGCCGCGGGCACCATGGCGGCCCGCCGGGCCGGTCGCGGCCGCACGGCCGCCGTGGCCGCGGCCGTCGGGGTGTGCCTGGCGCTGCCCTACCTGTTCACGGTGGACTACGCCGCCCCGCGCTTCCTGCTGCCCGCCTACGCCCTGCTCGCCGTGCCCGTCGCCGAGTGCGCGGCGGCCGCCTTCGCCGCCGTACGGGCCCGGCCACGGACCGCCGGCCGGCGCAGGGCCGCGTACGCGGTGCTGGCCGGCGCCCTCGCCCTCCACACGGCAGTCCAGGGCGCGGTTCTCCTCCACGTCACCGAACGCAGCCGCGACCGGCACCGCGAACTCGCGGCGGTCACCGCGGCCCTCCACCGCCTCGACATCCGCCGGCCCTGCGTCCTCAGCGGCGACGAAGCCATCCCGCTCGCCTACTACGCCGGGTGCGCGTCCCGCCAGGTCGGCGGCCACGACGGCAGCACCACCGCCGACGGGCTCGCATCCCTCGGACGGCGCATGCCCGTCGCCGTCATCACGGCCGGCGGCGGCCGCCCGCCGCGGTACGCGGAGAGCTGGCCTGCTTCGGCCCTCCCGTGGGGGTATACGGCGCGGTTGGCACCTCGTGGGTGAGGCGGAGTGACGGGCGGGGGGTGAGGGCGGGAGCCGGCCTGTCCGGGGTGGGGTGTGCCGGGAAGCCCCCAGGGGAACGGCCTGGAGGGACGAACGGGTATACGGGACATCGGAGTCCCCGGTCTCCCGCTCCGGCTGCCGGGTCCGGACCCGCCGGCATCAGGACGCTGCCCGGTGTCGGGCCCGGCCACTTCCGGTTGCGGGGCCGGAGTAGCCCGTGGCTGCGGGAAACGTCGTGCAGAGCAGCGTCTCGGGCAGGGCCGGTTTTCGTACCCGGTGGCAGCGCTGTCGGTGGTGGCCGCTAGGGTCCCGCTGACACCGCAGGCCGGACGGCACCCGCCGGCACGCCGGGGAGGGCGGTGGCACACACGGAACAGGGCAAGGACGCGCAGATGACCGCCACGACGACCACGAACACCGCCGGCACCGCGCCCGATCCGGGTACCGCGGCCGGGCTCGCCGAGGCGGGCGGGCAGGCGGCGCGGGTGCTTGACGCCGGGGGTGTGGTGCCCCTCGGGGAGGCGGGGGCGGGCGCCGGGGCGGTGGAGATCGCCGCGCGGCGGTACCGGCATCCCGGGTTGCCCGACGGGCGGGTCGTCGTGCGGCTGGGGCCCGCAGGGCGGGGGGTCTTCGAGGATCAGGCCGCCGCGTTTCTCGGGCTCGTGCCCGACGGCGTGCCCGCCGTGGTCGGCACCGGACGGGACACGCCCCTGCGGTTCCCCGACTGGGTTCTCGCCCGCCACCCGGAGTGCGGGGCCGAGGCCCTGGCCCTCGTACCCGAGTTGGAGGTGCTGGCACGGCGTGCCAAGAGCCGGCCCAAGGCCGCCTTGCAGGCGAGCCGGCGGCTCGCCGACCGGCTTGCGTCCTCCGTGCCGCTCCTGGTGCCCGTCGTGCTGGAGGAGGCCGCGCGCGGGTTCCTCGCCGCGGACCGGCCCGACATGGCCGGGCAGCTGTTCGGGCTGGCCCGCAAGAGCGAGGCCGTGCACGGCCTCCGCGTCGACGAGGACCGGCTGGACGCCGCCTTCCTGGAGTTCGCCCTGGCCGGGGCGCTCCCCGTGCGCGCGCTCACCGGCTACGCCAAGGACCTGGAGCAGCGCCTGCCCGCGGACCGCGCCTACGAGCGGTTCCGCCGCCTGTGCGTGCGCCGCACCGCGGGCGGCACCGCGCCCGCCACGCAGGCCGCGACCGCCCTGCGCCGCCTCGCGCGCGCCGCCGGGCTCGACCCCGCCGCGGCCGAGCGGGAGCACCTCGCCGAACTCCTGCGGCTGCCCGCCACCCGGCACGCGACCGCCGCCTGGTGGCGGGCCCACCGCGGCGCCCTGAAAGCCCTCACCCGGCGCGACCCCGCCGTGCGCGGCATCCTGCTCTCGCTGACCCCGCCCGTCGACGCGGACGGCGACACGGCCGAGTTCTGGCTGGAACTCCTCCACGCGGCCGGCGCCACCGACGGCCTCGTCCTGGACACCGCGGCCGAGGAGGAGCGCAGCCCCGACGGCACCGCCGGCTGGCTGGAGCGCTTCTGCGCCGCCCGGCGCAGCGGCTGGGGCCCGCGCACCGGCCTGCCCCCGCTCCTCGACCTGGTCGAGCGCTGCGCCGGCCGGCTGCGTGCCGAACTCGCCGACCGCGCCGAAGGACTGCGGATCGGCGGTGCTGACGTCGACCTCCTCGACCTGCTCCTCGGGCTGGGCGTCCCCGTCGCCGCCCCCGCCGACGGCGACGCCCTCGCCCTGGAGGACTGGGCCGGCGGCGAGCAGCGCCGCGACCTCCTCGGCCTCGCCGCCGACGAGCGGTTCCGGCCCGCCTTCGCCCGCGCCGCCGACGCCCTCCCCGACACCGACGGCGCCAGGACCGTCCTGCGCCGGCTGTCCGCGGCCCCCGGCGGCCGCACCCTGCTCGCCGCCTGGGTACGCGGCCTGGCCCTCGCCTGCGCGGGCAGCGGCCTGCCGCACCTGCCGGCCGCCGCGAGCCGCCTCGCCCGGCTGCCTGCCGCCATCCTGGCCCTCGCCCCCGACGAGGTGGCGGCGGCCGCCGCCACCGACGTCGCCGCGCTCCTCGCCCGCACCCTGCGCGGCGGCCTGTTCGAAGAGCTCACCTGGCCGGCCTGGGAGGAGGCCCTTGCCGAACTCGCCCCGCGCGGCGACCGCCGCGACCTGACCGTCACCACTGCCTGGCCCCACCTCATAGTGGCCAACCAGCGGCAGGTACGGGTGATCTCCGCCGATGCCACCGTCCTCGTCCACGACCTGCGCATCCCCGACGGCCCCCGCCACCGCACGGTCGGCCTGCACTACACGGACGGCGAACTCCTCGTCTGCTGGCGGTACTGGCACCGGCCGGGAGCCGCCCAGGCCTACTGGCACAGCGCCCCCCAGGACGTCTTCACCCTCGACACCGGCGGCCGGTCGGCCTGGCAGCTCGGCCCGCAGCACGCCGGCCTGCCCCTGCCCGGCGGCGGCCGCGCCACCGGGGCGGGCGTCCTGCGCCGCGGCGACACCCGCCTCCCCGAGGAGCGCGCGGTCATCGGCGACGGGCAGGCGTACTGGGCCTGGGACGACGCCGCCGACGGCGGACAGCCCGCCGGGTGGGCCGCGTACGACCCGGCAGCGGACCGCCTCGGCGCGCGCTCCCAGCCCGCCTTCCTCGCCGGCACCGGGCCCGCCCGGACCCTGCCCGGACCGCCCCCGGGTGCCGTCATGCGGCCGGAGGGCTGCCGGCTGCGGCCCGCGCCCGCCGTCGAGGGCTCCGTGCTCTCCGCGCCCGTCGGCGGGCTGCTCGGCTGGCGGGTCGCCGAACTGCCCGGCGGAGGCTGGTGGGCCGGCGACACCGCCGGACGCACCGTCACGGCGCCGGCAGACGCCGAGGTGCCGTTCGGCGCCGCCGTCTTCCCCGGCGACGACCGGCCCCGCGCCCTGTCACAGTGGTGGAGCGAGTTCCGCATCACCGACCCCGACGGCACCGTCACCGCCGAGACCCACAGCGGAAACCGGCCCGGCGCCCCCGCCGGCGGGCCGCCGATGCCGCCCGCCGACCACTGGTACTGCCTGCGTCCCCGCGACACGGAAGGATCGCTCGCGCTGCGCGCCGTCGACACCATGGCCGCAGCCGCCCTGATCGCCGCGGCCGCCGACCGGACAGCCGCCGAGGACCTGCTGCCGGTGGTGCGGGACGCACTGCCGCAGGTCACCGACCCCGTCCTGGTCCGCGGAGTCGCGGACGCCCTCGCCTTCGCCCTCGCCCAGCAGCGCCTCCTCGACGAGGGTATCGCCGACCGGCGGGAGGAGGCCGGCCCGCAGGAACCGCAGGGCCCCGACGACCGGACCCTCGGGCTCGCCCTGCGCGGGATCAGCGGCAGCGTGCACCGCGACTGGGTGGGCCGCGGCGCCCACACGGTGTCCGCCACCCTGACCGCCTTCGCGGCGGCCGCCGCCGACACCGCCGCCACGGCCGTGCCCGGCCGCCTGCACACGGACGTACCCTCCCTGCCGTGGTGCACCGTCACCTGGATCCCGCTGCTCGGACAGCCCGCCGCCGTCGCCTACCGGGCTGCCTCCGCCGCCACTGACGACACGGAACGGGACGCCCTGCTCGCCCTGCTGCGGGACTGGGACCGGCTCGGCCTGGACTCCGCCGCCGTCGGCCGCTGGCGCAGCGCCGTCCTCCACCTCGACGCGGGCGCCCTGCGCCGATCCGACGCCACCGACCCGCAGCCCCGGCACCGCGGCCTGCTGCCCCTCGGCGGCGGCGCCTTCCTCGCCACCACCGGCCCCTGCACCGCCGTACCGGACGGCTTCCGCATCGAAGGCCTCCAGTACGACCCCGAAGGCCGCTTCGACCTGCCCGCCGCCTACACCGTGCGCACCACCGGCCCGCTCGGCGACCCCGACCGGGAACCCGGCTGGCTGACGCGGTTCCTCGACGGCGCCGCCGACCGCGGGCCGGCCCCCTGGCTGCCGGCGGCCGCCGACGCGTTCGCCCGGCTCACCGGCACCACCGACACCCTGGCCAGGCTCGTGGTCGCCGGACTCCCCGCCGTCGACAGCGACGAGCGCGGCTTCCCCACCCCCGCGCAGCGCACCCTGCTCGACGTGAAGGCGGCCGACGCAGAAGCCGCCCGCGACGACCTGCGCTGCCTGCCCGCGGACGTGCGCCGCGCCCTGGTCGCGGCGCTGCTGCCCGCCGACCCGGCCCGGCTGTGGACCGACGGGCCGGACGCGGCAGCCACCGCGGTGGTGTGGAACAGCCGGGTCGGCCGCCGCACCCGCATCCCCGACCGCCTGACCGCCGAGGCGGCGCACGAAGTCCGCACGCAGTGGCCCGCCGTACGCGCCCTGCCCGCCGCCCTCGCCCCCCAGAACGCGCCCGCCCTGACCACCGACGCCGAGTGGGAACTCGGCCCCGAGCGGGCCGTGCCGCACGGCCCGGCCACCGACGCGTTCTCCGCCCGCGTCCTGACCGGCGCCATCGCCATGACCGCGTGGCTGGCCCACCGGCTGCCCGCCGGCGACCCCGCCCGCAGCCGGCTGCCCGAAGCCCTCGCCGCCCTGCGGACGAGGCTGGCAGCCCCCGGCCTCCTCCTCGACCCGGGCCGGCGCGTCGACCTCCGCGAATTCCGCAAGGCAGCCGGCGCCCCCACCCGCACCGACGGGAACACAGAGGAGTACGGTGCCCTCGTGGCCGTCGCCGGCGACGGCAAGTACATGCCCGCACTGCGCCCCGCCCTGCTCGACTCCGCGGGCGGCGACCCGTACCTGGGGCTCCTGCGCGGCACCGCCCAGCACCCCCTCCCCCTGGAGGTGGCGCTGCGGTGCGCCCACGATCCGCGGTTCGCGGCGCTGCTGGCCGATCCGGGGGCGCCGGCGGCCGGTGGTGCGGGGGCCGAGGGGGCGTGGTGGCCGCAGGATCCGGGGCGTTCGGTCCCGGAGCTGGTGGCCGCGGTGGGGGAGGCGTACGGGCTGGGCGCGGATGCGGCGGTGCTGTACCTGATGCTGCTGGCGATGCCGGACCCGACGGACCGGAACACGGCGCGCTGGACGGGCTGGAAGCCGGCCCGGCTGAAGGCCGCCCGTGCGGAACTGGGTGCGACGGAGCTGGTGGTGACGGCGAGCCGGACCCGGGCCGGGCGGACGCTGTTCCTGCCCGGCGGCTGGGTGGAGCCCTCCGCACCGTGGATCCCGCTGGAGCAGTGGAAGACGCCGATGTACGAGCTGCTCGCCGACCGGGTCCCGCTCCTCGGCGTGCTCGTCCCGACCGAGCCGGCCGCCGACCTGTACCGGCGGGCCTGGCGGCGGATCACCGACGGCGACGTACCCCGCTTCGAGGAGCTGGAGCTGCGCCGCCGCACCCGCCGCCGCTGACGGACGGCGCGAACCCCGGGCGGGCGCAGCGCACACGCCCGGGGGCATAACGTCCGGGGCGGGGGGGGGGGGGGGGGGGGGAGGGGAGGGGGGGGGGGGGGGGGGGGGGGGGAGATGATGGGGGGGGGGGGGTGATA